>CAZNOB010000038.1:0-7641 GCA_964574535.1 uncultured Granulosicoccaceae bacterium
GTAATAGTGGCCAGGATGATTTTATCGATGCATCAGTCACTATAAAATTTGAAGTCACGATAACTAATCCCTGAGCCGTTATCATCAATATCTAATAAATCAGAGGTGATTCTATGGCTGTGATAAAAGACTCGGGTATTCGTGGTAACGTCAACGCACTATTAATTCATTCGGATAATTCTGGGGATATAAAGTCTGAAGCAGTTAAGAAAATCACTGTGACGTTCGAAGGATTTTCCGGCGATACACACAGTGGTCTGACGCGAAAATCCTGTGTGCGGGTTAAGGATCAATATACAGAGGGAACACTGATTCGCAACACACGCCAAATTTCGATTGTCTCGATCGAAGAGCTGGCATCAATTGCCACGTTGATGGAAATAGACCTCATTAAACCTGAATGGCTTGGCGCAAATTTGAGTTTGTCGGGTATTCCGGAACTCACATCGTTGCCTCCGTCGACCAGGCTGATTTTCTCGGGAGGTGTTTCGCTAGTGATCGATGCCGAAAATGAGCCGTGCAAATATCCTGCTGACGTTATCAATACTTTTAACCCGGGTAAGGGTAAATATTTTGTGAAGCATGCGATCGGAAAGCGTGGCGTGACAGCGTGGGTTGAGTGCGAAGGTGTGCTGGCAGAGAATGAACCTGTTGCTGTACATATTCCGCAGCGGCGGCAGTACAAACAGCAGGTGGTTGCCCTGGAATAAAAACCTGCTGTATGCGAAATTTTGACTATCTATTGCGAGTAATCTTAGTAAAGAAGAACCGCTGGTTGCCTCTATTGTTCAAACGCCCTGGCTGCGAACCTCATCTCGGACCGTTACAGGTTGGAAGATCGAAACCAGGTGTCGTTTGATTTTACAATCTATTGTTGAAGTCTTTCGTTCTTTCTTCTGGTTCTTCTTCTCGACACAACAACGCCAATAACAATCGTAATCAGAACGCATGCAATAAGGCCTGGAGACATAACAGTGTAAATCCGGTGGACGGGGCAATAGCTGCCGAAGTAACCTTTTTGGTAACGACATCAGGTAAGGAAAATGTACAGGTGAAACAATTTTCCACTTTTGTTATTGCTTTAACTTTGCCGGGAGGGGCGCTAATGGTGATTATTGGCCTAATGAATTGCGGGCAAAAAAAAGCGCGAGCAAGTCGCGCTTCTCTAATGAAGTTGTTGGTGCAGGGTTAGCCTGCGCCACCAGCACTCATTAATGAGCCCAGCAGGCCCTGGCCGACTGCGCCTGCACCAGCGCCGCCCAGCAGGCCGCCAATGATCTGCTTGGGGTTGAAAGAACCTCCAGCGGCAGCTGCACCAGCTGTAGCGGCATCTCCACCACGACCCAGCATGCCACCGATAGCACCACCACCAACAAGACCTGAAATAATTCCGATAATGGGGCTGCCGCCGCCTCCGGTAAGCATGTTTATTAACTGTCCTCCACCGAAGCCACCGCCGCCGCCGATAAGTGCTGAAATTATTGTGCCGAGCATATTTTGCATCCTGTTTTGATCAGAAAATTAGCCCTTTGAAGGACTGAAGTGTTGCCTCACAAAGCTTCTCGTGTATAGGCAACGAGCAAAGTATAACTGAGTGAAATGACGTATGCTTTTGATATTTATGAATTAATGTGAAATGTTGGTGGGTGTTGCCTGCTTCCGGGGAGTCGCTAGAGTTGGTGTTGTGCAAGCCGATCGGCGATGGCGGGCATGATCTCTTGATCAACGTTTGCGAATGCCACCCGAAGGTAGTTTTCCTGCGCGGGCCCGAACATCTCTCCCGGCAAAGTGAGAATATTTGCTTCATCGGCCAGGAACTTTGCCACCAAAGTAGACGACTGCCCGGAAAACGGGTGTTTGAGGTAAGCGAAATATGCGCCCATGGCGGCGATTTCGTAACCGTGGTTGCTATGCTGCAGAGCCGTGTTAAATGCGCTTGCGCGCGCATACATTAGTTGTCTTTTTTCTTCCCGCCAGGAGGCTTCATTCTGTAATCCGTACAAGGCGGCATGTTGTGATAACTGTGGTGCACATATGGCGACACAGTCCAGTACTTTGGTTGCTTCTCTGTGGAATGTCTCTGACGCTACCAGTGCCCCCACGCGATAACCTGCCAGTGCATAAGCTTTGGAAAAACTATAGAGATGGATGGCGTGGTCTGACCAGTCTTCATCATCAAAAATATGGTGAGCTGCGGACTCGGGTGATTCTCTGAAGTCACAATAGGTTTCATCGAGAATTAACGGTACGCCCGCATCTTTTGCCAATTTATAAAACGCGTCAATAGTAGCGGCTGGGTAGATTTGGCCGGTAGGGTTGTTGGGTGATACCAGTGCAATGGCTTTTGTATTGGGATTGATTAGCTGTGCCGCAATTGCAGGATTTGGGATCATTTGTGTTTCAGCGTTACCCGGCAGAGGCTGTGCTTTAACGCCCAGCATATCCAGTGACATCTTGTGATTGAAGTACCAGGGGGTGGGCAGCATCACCTCATCACCTGGGCCGCACAACGCAGCAACCGCGACATAAAATGCCTGATTACAGCCAGCGGTGATTGCGACATTTTTCGAAGAAACATAAGGAGATTTCAGTTCTGCAGCGTAAGCGTGTCTTAGTTCTGGCAACCCTAATACGTGTCCGTACTTACTGGTGGATGCATCCTTCAGTAGCTCGGTCATATGTTGAAGTATCGGAGGTGAAGTAGGGTAACCAGGCACTGCCTGCGAGACATCGATGAGCGGAAAAGACTCATCGAAGGTGCGGTTGGCTACCCAGCTGGCAGCTTCGGTGACCGGTGGGAATTCGGTGTCACAGACAAGTGGATTAAGGCGCATAATTTTTAATCAATGGATGTGAATTTCAACGACCAGTACCGACTGCCATTTGATCAGGCGGGTGCCCGGCTCGACCGGGTAGCGGGAATGGGGTGTTTTATATTTGATGAATAGAGGCTACTTCACACTGGTCCCGGGGTGCAACACTAAGGTGGCGCTGAATCATGATCAACGAAGGATTGGGTCTGGAATAGGGGCGTGAAAAGAGGGTTTTGAGAGGTGTAGGTGCAACAGTGTCAAAGGGGAATTGTTAATTCGTGCAACTGCAGTGCGCCGATACATGCATTAATAATCGTTGTGTGGTGACACTATCTCTCAATGAGACCGGAGTTTACTCTTTGCCGCTAAAATGACAGTGCAATGACAGCAGGTGCTTTGTTGCGAGCGTTATACAGGCTGGCCCAGACCAGTGCCAGGGTGCAATAAAATGTAACCACTAACAGGTTGTCTACAATTTGTGTGCTGACAAGACCTACCGGGCCAATTAAAGGTGCTAATTCGTAAACGAGCCATTGAACTCCCCAGGCGAGAATTAGTAGAGATGCCGCTGCGAATGCTTGCAATCCCTGTAACTGATTTCGTGCAATGGCCCAGGCACAAAGCAACAGGACGATGAAATCGTAACCGTGGTGGTAAAATACTGCGCACGAGAACAAGCCCAGAAAAGTCATCAGCAGTAAGTCATCGGTGGTACTCAAGCGCGGCAGTAGCCAGAGCACGCACATACTTGCAGCGACAATTGCCGATACTGCAAGGGCCATTGGCAAATTGAGAGTCATTGAGAGGGCGACCAGATTGAGAAAACCGGTACCGTCGCCCATCAACACCACTTCGACGGAGTGAAAGAAAAACTCATGGGGCCACATGTCTATCTGGATGGCTGCGGTAATAGTCAGCATCGCGTGGATCAAGGATGCAATTATGATCGGCTGCCATTTTCCACGGTAGATAAAGAGCAGGGTCAATGGAAATGTCAGAGAATATTTAACCCAGGCCAGCGCCAGCAGCACTCCGGCAATTTTGGAGTTGAGGTGTACGTTTGAGCTTGCAAAATAGTATGCCCACACGA
The DNA here is from genome assembly GCA_964574535.1 of uncultured Granulosicoccaceae bacterium. Taxonomy (GTDB): domain Bacteria; phylum Pseudomonadota; class Gammaproteobacteria; order Granulosicoccales; family Granulosicoccaceae. The sequence continues at coordinate 3,904 of CAZNOB010000038.1, forward strand.
AAGCGGCCAGGCTTAGAAAGTTCAGCTGCCCGGCTCCCAGGCTTGTTCGTAGTGGGGTAGAACACAAGAAGAGCAATGCGACCACGGTAAAGACCAGCGGGCTTTTCAGTGGATATAATCTTTGCAGTCCCCACAGCAGTAAGGATATCAGGCCTAAGTTGATGCAAAGCCAGATCAATTTGGCTGTTGGCCAATCCAGATGTCCAAACGGCGTCAACAATACATAAACTGATGCCGGGTAGCTTGGTGATTGATTTAAAAAGTGGGGTGGTGTGTGCTTATTTCCCTCAGCTTTCCAGCGTAAGAAATCAGCGTAGGGGCTGACTCCGGCTATGTAGTCGCGGGTGGGAGTCCATTGGAAATCGTGGCTGCCTACCGGTGAAAGTGCGTTTTTCGCTCCAATACCCACAAATACCACAGAGGAAATTGTCAGCGCTAGAATCAGGCCGACCAGGAATAGACGGTTGCATTGAATGCGAGTACGAAGAGCGACAAAATGATCTCTGAGAGTATCAGGATTGTTGTTTTTTTGCGACTGATGCAGTTGAGATACATTCAGCGATGCAAGTATTGAATTGTAGAGAAACTTGTACATCTGGCCTCAACATACTGGACGAAAAGTAGCCAATTCGAACACACTACTATATACAACTGCATGGTTTCATTGGAGCTATTTGTTATACTTGTTAGTAATCCATTTAACGTCATGGCATTACTGTGCTAACCCGAATGGCAATCTCCTTGCAAGTGTCATGACAAAAAAGAGCCTCTTCTGTTTTTTGTAACAATAATGTTTCGTTTGAAGTGTGATTTTTGCAGTTTTGGTTTGCCGAAATAATTATTTAAATACAACAAGGTATCTCGCTTTGGTGCCTTTTATAGACCTATGAGTTGTATGTCTTGTTGTTTACAGCACATATTGGTGGTGTTGCTAGCTGCGCTTTGCTTGATTTGTTCTTTTTTTGCAACAATTAAAGTGTTCAGCCTTATGGTTTTATAGGGCAAAAAACCAGATATCTGGAAAAATATTGCTGCTATAACCTTGAGTAGTCATCACGTTGATGGTGAAGATAGGGGGTGTTGTGCAAGCAACTCTGTCTCAGCCCTTTGGTGGCTGCGATGTGCGATGTGTGTAGTGCGTAGACCGGTGCTGTTTACGAGCAATATTAGAGTTCAGGTAAATAGCAGTAGTATCAGGATGCCAAGGCCAACCAGGAGGATGCCGACGGTTTCCAGTTGTGTCACTTTTTCTCTAAATATGTACACCGAGAAAAGGTAGGTGAAAATTAATTCAATTTGCCCGACGGCTCTTACAAAACTTGCATTCTGAAGCGTGAATGCCGTGAACCATCCAATAGACGCAAGAGCGCCAGCGATACCAACTGCACCGCCCCAGCGCCATTCGACCAAAAGTTGTCGCCATTGACCTGATTCGAATTGCCAGATCCAGATTCCCATGAAGACTGTTTGCATGACTAAGGCAATGGTTAGGGTGAATGCTGCTGTGATTAGTGTGTCCGTGTGATTCAGGGCAAGTGCGGCACCGCGAAAAAAGACCACCGAAGCTCCCAGGAAAATTGCGCAAGTAAGACCTACGATTGTGTCTCTGCCGCGTAGATTTAGTACCAATGTTTTTAATGTGACACCACTCTGTCCTGCTGTTAGCGTCAGAACTCCCAGTGTGCTGATCAGTATGGCCAAAATAGCCATGGGGTTTAGCGTGTCCTGAAGCACCACGGCTCCAATTATTGCCACCGTGAAAACTTCCAGTTTTGAAAACGTTGTACCGACGGCGAAACTCCGGAAAGAAAACATCCAGAGCAGCAAAATCGTGAAAATAATTTGTGCAACGCTGCCTGACAAGCAATACAAGAAAAACGTCGCGTTTATAGTCGGCAGCGGTTTTTCAGAAAATTTAATAAGAGTAAGCAGGTATAAAAACGCGAACGGCAGTGCGTAGAGGAAGCGCGCATAAGCGGCAGCATTATTTGACAGCTTGCCTTTCAGGTGTTTTTGCAGTGCGGAGCGCAAATTCTGAAAAAATGCAGCAAACACCGCAAAAACTATCCAGCTCACCTGCATATTAAACAGCTAATCGGTGTGGACAATTATAAGGTGAGTATCAGTGCCACGATCCCGTTCGTGTGGGGACTTTCTTCCATGTCGGAGTCTCGTGTTTTGTCTGGTTCCAGCCGCGGTAGGGGTGGGCCTTTAAAAGCTGTTCGTTTTTAAATAAAAATATCAATCCCATGCCAGCTACAAAACCACCGATGTGTGCCCAGAAAGCAACGCCGCCGCCCTGAGCCCCAATCGAAGAAAAGCCGCCAACCAATTGCATCACAATCCAATAACCCAGCATCACAATGGCTGGTATCGCGAAGCTGCGGAAGAGAAAAAACATGTGCACATGTACTTTTGGATAGAGCACTATATATGCACCCATTACTCCCCCGATAGCGCCTGATGCTCCCACCATTGGTACGGTGGATCCGGTATCCGCAAGAATCTGCGCCGCCGATGCTGCGATACCACTGGTAATATAGAAAATAGCGAAGCGGGAAGATCCCATCGAGTCTTCTACGTTATTCCCAAAAATCCATAAAAACCACATATTGCCAATCAGATGCATCCAGCTGCCATGCATAAACATAGAAGTACCCAGAGTGTGCCAGTCGGGATTGCCATCGATAGGACACATGAATCTCGTTTGTGCTACCTCTTGTGCATTGAGGTCCGCCGGAATCAATCCGAATTGGCATACTGACGCAGTCAGTCCTGGCTCGACACCAGAGCGTTGTACCAGCAACCATGCAACTACATTTGCCGCTATAAGTGCATAGGTGATAAGCGGTGTTTGCAGTTGTGGATTTTCATCTCTGATTGGAAAAATCATGTCGGTATGCCTTGTCAGTCGGGCGAAGTAGCGTAGTGATGCAGCAGTTTAACCGGTTAAGAGGGTTGAATACTCAATCCAAATTCGGCGCCGGGAATTTACAGTGTGGAAATCTGATAACCAGTGGCTATGAGTGTTTCATCGAGTTGGTGCGGCCAGGGGGTAAGTTTTTGATACACAATGTATCAAAAATTTTACATTGATGATGTCTTAGAGCCATTTAAAGGTAAAAATTGGTCTCATAATTCGCAGGATACGCCGAGTCACGTACTATCAAGCCTTCTAGTTGTTGTTATTGGCGGAAAAATGATTGATTAGCTGGTAATACACTAACCCGGCGATGCAGAGTACAGTTCTGCAATCGGGTCCTGTCGTAGCCTTTGTTAGGACAACGCGACGTTTCGAAGCTGGTTTCGATATATTGATTTAATGATTGATTCAATCGATATTCGCGATAACTTCATACCACTTAAATTTAATACAAGTAACGGGGTTTTAATAAGCATGAAAAGCCAACAGCCAGTGAATTATCCGCGGAAGGCCCTGCCCATCATAGTGGCGGCAATGTTAGGACTGACGGCCTGCTCTGCGGAACAGGCAGGGGACACAAACGAAGGGTTGGTCGGCGGTGGTATTAGCGGAACCACAGCACTCGGTGTGATAGGGGGGGTTGCGCTTGCCGGGTTACTGCTTAGTGACGACGACGACGATGATGGCACTGTGACGGGTAGTGATGGAGCAACCATCGGCGGTACTGATGGTGGCACAGTTGGTACGGACACAGGTGGCACAGGTGGAGGCGGTACGGGCGGCACAGGTGGTACTGATGGTGGCACAGGTGGTAC
>CAZNOB010000038.1:7741-33376 GCA_964574535.1 uncultured Granulosicoccaceae bacterium
GGCACAGGTGGAGGTGGCACGGGTGGTACGGACACAGGTGGCACAGGTGGAGGTGGCACGGGTGGTACGGACACAGGCGGCACAGGTGGAGGTGGCACGGGTGGTACGGACACAGGCGGCACAGATGGAGGTGGTACAGGCGGTACGGGTACAGGTGGTACTGGTGGCACTGACGGCGGGCCCGGCGGGTCAGGTGACACCAACGTTGCAGGGCAAGGTTTTCTAACAAACGATGGTTTGTTTCAGGAAGATCTCATACCTGAAAATGTCGTCACACCCTTGTCCGGTACGGGTTTTGGTACTTCAAACCTGAACTTTGATCGTCAAACCGGTCAGGTAAGTGGTACGGTGACTCTCACAAATGTGGATGCAGATCGATTAGATCTGATGGTGGGGCCGCCGGGGGCAAACGGCTTTGTGGCCGTGGCCCTGGAAGATTTAGGTGGCGGTGTCTGGACTATACCTACCAACTTATCTGCCGCGCAGACTGCATTTGTTTTGCAGAATCTTAATTCTGGAAATCTCTATCTGGCTGCAAGCAATTCTGCCAACCCCGACGGCTTGGTTCGGCGCCAGATACTACCAGGATCTGTTTTGCAATTTCGCACTACGGCTCCCGGAATCAATGGTGGCACTGGCACAGCGGAGGGCTTTTTATTAGTTAATCCAACAACCGGTGACTATTCGATCACCTGGAATACCCCGGATTCAACACTGGTGAGCGCGCATGTTAATGATGGTGTTGTGAATGGATCCACTGAAAATAACTTTGCGCCGTTGACGCAACGTACTAGTAATCCTTCGAGGTTTTTCAAGGATGGTAATTTCAATGATCCCGCAGATCTCCTGTATCCCGATTTATTGGATCGATTGAATAACGGTGAAGTTTTTCTGGACGCTCATGCGGCTGATGATACCCGAGTATTTTTCGGGCAACTTACCGCTGCTAATTAAGTTTACAGGTACTGATCTGCAGATAGATGATATCTGCAGATCAGCTTATTGTTGAAACTTTGATGTACAGCTGCGCTTTGGCAATTTATTGAATTGGTCTGAAATGTAATTCTGCCTCGCATTGCCGAACAGATTGATAGTTGCCTGGCGCTGGTAAACCCACTCTATCTGTTAAGACAGTATGCTTCCGATCTATTTTCCGACAATACGCGGTTTGGCTGCATTGCTTTAGTCGATAGTCTATGTAGCGGTCGAAGAAATAACCACTCTGGTAATCCTCATACACTTCAAATACAAACGGAGTGCGCGGGTTCCACTTAAATTGCCGGCCTACATGGAACGCAAAGTTCTTAACGCTTAAAGGGTGAACGTATATTTTAATATCTCTGAAAAAAGCGTCCTGTGATTCGAGTTCTAAAGTCATCTCTGCTGCCAAAGCTTCTTTGTCTTCGCCGGCATCCAGTCTTTTTTTATAACGTTTCCATATTTTCTTTGATAAAGAGCTAAGTTCTTTCAGTGGTCGGTCGCGTTGTCTTAATGCGTCTATCGCGTTCTCTGTAATATCCACAATAACGAAGTTTTGCCCGCGATTATCTATTGAGTCTATGAAATCCATACTGCGATGAGGTTTGATGTAACCACTTTGCCCGTAAAAAGCTCCTTTACCCAGTTGAGCAAGTAACTTTAACGCACGCTTTCTTTTTCGTGAATTTACAAGTAATGGAGATTTTTCCGCTATGGATGGGTTGCGAATATATTGTGGCCAGATTCCTATGCCTACATCACGCGGGTGAAGCATCGCATCTGTAAATAGTCCGTAGTGTTCTGAGTACAATGCCAATTGGGCAATCTGTGCTGCTGCGGCGCACTCGGCAACAAACGGTTTTGTGTAGAGTGCGTTCATCCCTTTGCTGATCGATTGAGCAGGGATGTCATATCCACGGTCGCCAGCGGGAACCCAGCTTTGGTTTGGTGGTATAAAAGGATCTCTGGGATCGGGGGCGGTTTTCGGGAATTCAAAGCCATCATTCTCGACTAACTTTCCAATCGAGGTTGTTAATGATTTTTTATATTCTCTGTTAACCAGGCATCGACTGGTTGTTGATGTGAGAGCCGCAGCACTGCGCCTCAAAATGTCATCATGGGTCTCTACTAACTGATTGTACAAAAATACGGGAGTTGACTGATTTCGGCAGGTGTGGGGATTTTCAATGCCGGGCAGAGTCGCTGTTTGCTGGATTTTCCAGCCCAAATCCTTGAGTAGACCAAGATTGCATGACAGTGGTGCTGCGGCGAAAACCTGGTTAGAAGTGACGATAAACGCAAGTATCGCTAGCTGAGGTAACGCTCTCATTGGGCAGATAGGCCTTGGTATTCGTAAATGATTAATCACGCAAAATCAGCAACTGATTGGCGACATGGTCGCGCTGTCAGTGTGTCTTGTTGCGATTTCAGGTGTCGGCGACGTCGCTGACATTCTATACCTTGCATTGTAGTTGATTGCAGGGCGCAGTTGGCCAGTGCGTTCGGTTGTGCTATCTGGTCAGACCTGATGATATTTTATTAGTTTCGGGAAAACCGAAAAGACTTACTAAGCGGGTTTGCTGTCTTCATCTGTCCCGTTGCCGTCAGAAGTATCGCTCAGTTTTGCTTCAGAGATTGGTGGGTCCTGTTCAGGCTTGGGACGGTAGGGGGGTTCATTCCGCCCCGCTGGATGGGATAACTCTTCTTTCCGTCCAGGTAAACCAGAGCCGCCATAAGGGACAAAATCGGTTTTTGGTAACCACGCTCTGAATTCAACACCGTATATCTCCCACACGGTAACAAACAGAGCTGCGATGATGGGCCCGATAATAAAGCCGGAAATGCCAAAGGTGAGAAGGCCGCCGAGGGTGCTGAAGAAAATCATCAGCTCGTGCAACTGGGTATCGTTCCCGACCAGTTTCGGGCGCAGAATATTGTCAACGCTTCCCACCAATAAAGCGCAAAAAGCCGCTAGCCCGACCCCGTAGGCGAGTTGCCCGCTGGCAATTAAGTAGAGACAGGCCGGTATCCACACCAGTGCCGCCCCAACTCCGGGTACTACTGAAAGGAACATCATGGTGACGCTCCAAAAAAGTGAATTTGGAATACCACAAAACCACAGTGCCAGTCCGGCCAATGCACCTTGTAGAAACCCGATGACCGCTGTACCTTTCAGCGTTGCTACAGCAACACTGCGAAACCGGTCGAGCAGCAGGTGTTCATTTTTATCGTCAAGCGGCAGGTAGTACAAAATAAGTTGTACCAATTTGCCACCGTCCATTAGAAAGAAAAAGAAGCTATAGAGTACCAGCAGGCTGCTGAGCAGGGCATTAAAAGTGCCGACGGTTGCGGACTGCAATAAGCTGACGCCAACTTTACTGAGAGAAACCAGCACCTCTCCAACCCGCTCGGTAAGTAAGTCTTTGAACGGTAATAATCTATCGTAGAAAGGCAGTTTTTCCAGAGTCCCTGCAATTAGACCGGGCTCGTTAGCGGCTTTTTGCAGCCAGGGGATGGCATCGGTTGCGAAATCAGTGGCTTGCCCTGCCACTATAACGGCGATAATGATCAAAGGAATGATGATAAAGCACAGGACGAGGATCATTGTTGCCAAAGACGCCAGGGCGCGCCGCTGCCCGAAAACTCTTAAAAAGTTTCGGTAGATCGGATGACAAATGGCTGCAAAAAGACCAGCCAGGAAGATGACTTCGATAAAACGGCCAATTACCCCTAAAAACAATGCGGAGATTGTGGCAACCACAAGTAGCAGAACACTTTTGTTTACTAGTGATGAAGTGGCCATAATCGAGTGCTCTGTGTTCTATTTATAACGCGTTCAGTGTTGGCTTGTTTGCACCGGGTATCGCTGTCGTTACCGGTTAACCCTGTTCTTGCTTTCCAGCTTGATGCTCTCTGAATATAACAAGTAGGCCGCCCGCGACAACCAGTGGCAGGCCCCACCAGATATTAGCATTAGGATACTCGGCAAAGAAAAAGATCGCCGCCAGGCTTGCCAGTGGAAATGCCAGGTATTCGAACGGTGCAAGCGTTGAGGCTTCAGCAAATCGCAACGATTCGGCAACGCAGAGTTGTCCAAAGCCACCGGCAATCCCGCAAATAGCAATAAGTCCCCATTCGTAAGCCGACGGAACCACCCACCCCATCGGCAGGCTGATTAGTGATAAGAGCATTGTAGTGATTGAAAAACTAAGTACAGCAGAGCCGCTGGTTTCGGTTTTCGTGAGCCTGCGGAGGGTGATTTGAGCAAATGCCCAACACAATGAAGCCCCAAGGGCCAGCGCGGCACCGATGGAGGCGTTAGAGCCGTAATCTGCGCCTATTCCGAGACTGGGCCAAGCGATAATAGCAACGCCGGTTAGTCCTGCGAGTATGGCCAGCCAGCGGACAATCCGAATAGTTTCCCCCAAAATAAAAAACGCCAGCGCCGCAAGCAGCAAAGGCATGATAAAGCTGATGGCAGTTGCCTCTGGCAGCGGAATCAGCGTGATACAAACAAACCACATCGCCATCGCCGTGGCGGCTGATAACGACCAGGTCATGTGCGCACGCGGAGATTGAACAGTAAATCTGCCCCTGAATTGACCTCTGAGGTGATAAACAAGTGCGACGGCTATCATTCCCAATAGGGATCTGGCGAATATTATCTGTCCAATTGGCACTTGTTCCTGCATGAACTTTATAGTGACCATCATTACGACGAACAGACAAATAGACGCCACCTTGAAACCAATCCCGAGTAGTGGTCCGGGGTTGTCCCGACGGTGGCTTGAGGTGGACGGGTGACTAATAAGTTTCAACTTAAGATGAGTGAAAAAATCATGACAACCTCTGATCCGGCTATGAACCTGGTGTCAATTCGCTGCGGCGCACGGGATGCGACAAAAATCAATTCAAACAAAATCTCTGGTTGTAGTATTCTGCGATCGTAAGCGTACGTTAATAGTACGCACCCCTCACGTAATTCACCACTGATTATCTTCTTGACTCTTTCTAACCGCAGCCGATTGGCCTATGCACTGCTTGTCATCACTCCTGCAATGTGGTCTGCGAATTATATTGTGGCGCGTTATGCCCCAGGGATTATTGGCCCTCATTTACTGGCATTTTTACGGTGGTTTTTTGCTTTCTGTCTGATGCTGCCAATTGCCCTCCCCGAATTACGTGCCACGTGGCCAAAGTGGTGGCGCGACTGGCCCGAATTTCTACTCCTGGGCGCTTTGGGTATGTGGATATGTGGCGCGTTTGTCTACATTGGCGGAGAAACAACCGAAGCGCTAAATATTGGGTTGCTTTACGCATTGGCACCTGTGTTGGTGGCAATAGGATCGGCGTGGTTTTTTACTGAAAGATTGCGTGGCACTCAGTTGCTTGGTTTAATTTTGTCGGTCATCGGGGTCGTTGTCATTGTTGCGCGTGGATCATGGCAGGCACTGATTAATATCACTTTTAATCAAGGCGATATCTGGATACTAATTGCTGTCCTTAGCTGGACGTGTTACTCGATTTTATTGCGAAAAAATCAAAGTACTTTGTCTGCTTTTGCTCGAGTTACAGTGATTACCGCAGGAGGAATCGCGGTGCTGATACCTTTTACTCTTGTAGAAGTGGCAGTCGAGGGCTTGCCTGCAGACTGGAGTCAGGCGATTTTTATCAGTGTGGTCGCGGCTTTGTTGCCCGGTTTTGGTGCGTATCAGGCATACGCGTTTTTACAGCAGGAATTTGGTGCTGCGCGAGCCGGGTTGGTGTTGTATCTGGGGCCTCTATACACAGCATTACTGGCCTGGTGGCTACTCGCAGAACCACCGTCATGGTTTCATGCAGTCGGTGCAGCACTGATTTTACCAGGTATGTATTTAGCGATGTCTGGCTACAAGAAAAATAGCTCCTAATGCTGTAGGTACGGTCGGCGTTGTTTGGAGTTAAAGTACCGCGGATAGTTGTTGTAGTGTTGCTTCTATCTCTTTGTCAGACTCCATGTTTCGGCAGTCAAACCACAGGCAATCGTTTTTAATTCTACCGATTACAGGCACATTTAAATTCCTGAACGCAGAAGCCAGTTTTTCAGCGCTATAACCTGGAGTCGGTGTAACTTTCACGGCGAAGCTTCGAATGGTTCTTGTCGGTAGTGCTCCGCTGCCAATTTGGCTCTGACAATTTTCGACACTGGTGGTGACTTCGACTGGCAGCTTCGACTGTAAAAGCGTCTGCAGTCGTTGCGCACTTTTTTGAATAGAATCTGGCGAACGTGATAACACGCGCAGAGCGGGCAAGTTATCGGCAAGTTTTTCGGGGCAGGTATAGAGTTTTAGTACGGCCTCAAGTGCTGCAAGCGTTATTTTATCCAGGCGCATCGCACGCTTCATTGGATTTTTGTCGATTTGCTCAATGAGTGATTTTCTTCCGGCGATAATGCCGCACTGTGGCCCACCCAGGAGTTTGTCGCCGCTGAAGGTGATGATATCCACGCCTTCATCAATAGCCTCTCGGGCCGTGCGTTCTTCTCCCAGGCCGAAGGGCGCTAAATCGATCAGACTGCCGCTACCCAAATCATCGATCAAGGGGATATTAAATTCACTCGACAATGCCGCTAAAGACTGGGCATCGACACTTTGATTGAATCCGTTAATTTCATAGTTGCTGGTATGCACCTTCATTAAGGCGGCTGTTTTTTTTGAGATTGCCTGGCGGTAGTCTTTTAAGTGCGTGCGATTTGTGGTGCCAACTTCACGCAATTTGCAGGATGCTTTTTTCATGATCGCAGGCATTCTGAAAGACCCGCCTATTTCTATCAATTCGCCTCTTGAGACTATCACTTCTTTTTTTTTGGCTAAAGTGTTCAACACCAACAAGACCGCCGCCGCGTTATTATTCACAGTGGTGGCAGCTTCGGCACCCGTTAGACGGCAAATCCAGTGCTCAACATGATCATCACGACGACCGCGTTTACCGGTAGCCAGCTGAAATTCAAGGTTGGTAGCACCGCCGGCAACGCTAAGCATGGCGTCGATGGCTACCTGAGGGTAGGGTGCTCTGCCAAGATTTGTATGTAATACAACACCAGTGAGATTAATGACCGGTTGTAGTGATGGAGAAAACAGACGCGATAGTTCAGTCTCTGTCTGTGACAGTAGGCCGTCTGCCAGTTGATCCCGATTTACGTCTGATGCATTGCCTGCGAGAATTTCTGTTCTTAAGTTGTTGAGTTGTTGTTTGACCTCAGTGATAACACTGTCCCGACCATAGCTATCGCCCATAAGCTTTGCGCGTTCGAGATTCATCACAAAGTCGACAGATGGCAGGGCACGCAGGGCTGACGGGCTGTTGTTCTTCATCGGTTTGGTATGACCCTGTAAGAGAGAGCGGCCGTGGTAGAATGTGACTGGTTGATGATGGTTTTATGTAAATTAGTCACCGCACGATGAGTCTCGCCATTGATGAGGTACGAAGAATTTTTCACCCATTGCTTTGAGTTTTGCATCTTTTGATTCTATGAATTGTTGACGAAGCCTGCGTATGTTGCGGCCCAATGCAGTGTCTTGCCACAGCCAATTATAAACTTGCTGACTTGAAGGCTGATTGTTGGCGATAGCTGCCTCGATATAATAGGCTTTAAGATCGTCAATGGCGAGCCGCATCATCAGGTTTGGTGAAATATCGTCCCGGCTTGATGATATTTCAGCCCCGTCAATAATCTTATCCAGCAGCGCTGCGGCCTCGGTTATCGGTATCTTTGCAACACCGACCGATGTGCGGCTGATATTGACACACTGTTTTTGATAGAGGGGTTTTAACAGAGTGATTTCATCGGTGATTGTGGTGGCCGAAGAGGTATCGGGCGCCTCCCAGCTGGCGTCAGTTTTGGCAGTTGGATCATCGAGAGCGAAATCTTTAATGGCGGGTTCACTCAGTGATTCAACCAGCCCGAGGGCTGTTGACAAGACATCGATTTGAAAGTCTTTGTGATTTGGTGCGCCAAGTGGCCTGCCCAATTCAAACGGTACCCACAGCGCGCGTGGTGGTTTAATTTTCTCTAAATGTAATCGCACCAGTCCTATTACAACGGTGCTGATGCCTTGTTGTTCAATCCAGTGTGCAATCGCGCTCACGGCGCGAGTACAGTTGGGTCAAACAGGTAACAGGCAAACTGTGTTCACTTTGTTTTCTTTCAGGTGAGTCACCAATTTATTGACACTATTTTCCATTTGCTCAGGGGGGGTAGCACCCATAAATGAATAGTGTTCGGTGGCGGCTTTGCCAATAAGGCCATCAGCCTCCAGCTGTTGAAGTCGTTCACGCGGGAATAAAGTGTTGGCGTCTGCTGCAAAGCCGGTTCGGTCGAAATTGATGGACAGATGATTTACCAGCAAATCCCGGTCGGTTACAGATTTTGGAAAACTGCGGTAGTCTGCGGAGGTTCCGTGGACATTTTCATCATGACGGCTCATCAGACCCGCACTGGAAATTAACGCCACCTTGCATTCTTTGAGCGGACGCGGTGGATTGAATGCGGTCTGCACGAACTCAGGGCACTCCAGAGATTCAAGGAGCGTGCGCTGCGGCGCGACAACATCAGACAGTCTCGGCATAAGGTTTTCACTGTGTTTCGGTTTATCAATGAATAAACCAATAAATACAAGGAATTGTGGCCACGATCAGCGTAAACACTTGTGGGCGTTACTTGCCAATAGTGCGAAGGTGGTGTAACCACGCCTCTGTTTTAGTATTTTGTTTATACTCGCGAATCATGCCACTAATTTCAAACCCGGCTGCGGGACTGAGCAGCACAGCAGGTTTAACACGATGCACTTTTCTATGATATCCCTAAACGCCGCCAAGTGTCTGTTGCAGGGTAGCCACCAGCCATGATCGTAGCCACAGCCGGTCATGTTGATCATGGCAAAACCACACTGATAAAAGCGCTCACGGGGGTGGATACTGATCGATTGCCCGAAGAAAAGAAGCGTGGATTATCTATTGATCTGGGTTTCGCGTTTCTGGCGCCCCAGGGCCCCGGAGAAGATTTCGAGTCCATCGGATTTATTGACGTACCCGGCCACGAGAAATTCATCCGCAATATGATTGCCGGTGTGGGGTCGATTGATGCGGCGCTGCTGGTGGTTGCGGCTGATGACGGTCCCATGCCGCAGACTCGTGAGCACTTGTCGATTCTGCAGTTGTTAGGCGTCAGAAATCTGATTGTGGTGATTACCAAGGCAGATATTGTCAGCTCGGAGCGATTAGTCACGGTGACTCAGGAGCTTGGTGATCTGATCCGGGAGTCTGAATTTGTATCGGCACCCATTGTATCGGTACCGGCTGGCAATCGAGATGCTGTGGATGATCTCAGAGCGACGCTGGTACAAATGGCCACAGTATTTCGCAGAGAATTAGAAACTGGCCAGTTTCGTTTGGCAGTTGATCGAAGCTTTTCTGTCTCTGGAGCGGGTACTGTGGTAACGGGTACAGTGATGTCAGGTGTTGTATCAGTGGAAGATACACTCGTTTTGCTATCCACCAAAACACCGCTGCGTGTACGCGGATTGCATGCGCAGAATAAGCCCGTTGAAACCGCATACGCCGGCCAGCGTTGCGCGGTTAATGTGACTGGCGGTGGCTTAAAAAATTTAACCTTAAAACGCGGTGACTGGCTGGTCACAGAAAGTGTTTTGCCATTTGAACGCATGCTCGATGTGAGTTTGATGCCTGCTCCTCATTTTAAAGTGGATCAGGGTGAATACACGGGAGACGGGATAAAACACTGGACGCCTGCGCACTTACATTTGGCCACTGCCAGTGTGCCTTGCCGCGTAGCATTACTGGAAGGCGAGTCTATTGCCCGGGGCGAGCTCGGGCTTGCCAGGCTGATATGTGATCAACCAGTTGGTGCCGTGAATGGTGATCGTTTTGTCTTACGAGATCAATCTGCTCGTTACACCATCGCGGGTGGAGTAGTTGTTGATCCCGCTCCGCCTCGCCGTGGCCGAAGCCAACCGGAGAGGCTGAAATTACTGCACGCGATGAATCAACCTCTTGGGCTTGCTGGTGAGGGTCGCGACGATACTGCGAAAATAGACCGGGTCGATGATGCACTAGGTGCGATGCTGGAATTATCCCACAAAGGGGTAGATCTGAATAAATTTTGTGCACAGTACAATTGTCGGCTACAAGATATTATTACCCGATGTGAGCAATCTGTGTTGAGCTTGTGTGAGTATGAATCGCGGTGGTGGTGTATTCTCTCGACGCATCAGAATTCACTTAGTAAGCTGTTGCTGGATTCAATGAACCGATGGCACGCTGAGCATCCGAATAGTCTTGGTGCCACTGCCGAGCAGTTAAATCGAGCGCTGCCAGAGCGATATCACCTGTCTGTGCTGATCAATACGCTTGATGCCATGGTGGATGATAAGTCGCTGGTTCGTAAAGCATCTGTTTATACCAGTCCTGATTGGAGCTCAGTACTTGATGCCGAACACGAGGCCTACTGGAAAAAACTCAGTTTGATTTATGGTCGGTCAGGAGCAACGGCACCTCGGGTGGGGCAGCTGGCCGAGGAGTTAGATTTGGCTGTTGATGATCTCACCCAGCTATTAAATACGTTTGTTGCGCATGGAAGGCTCTATCGAGTCAGTGCAAATCGTTACTACACGCAAGAATTGCTATATCCGCTCGCGGTTATTGGTGAGCAGCTGGCTAGCACGAAAAACTTCACGGTGGCATCGTTTCGGGATGAATCCGGCGTCGGGCGTAACCTGGTTATTGAGTTGCTGGAGTTTTTTGATCGCAGCCGTTTTACGAGACGTATCGGACAGCAAAGGTTGCTGGTACGGTCCGCAATCGAGGTGTTTGGTGAGAACTGAGTAAACTTGTTATTGTTGCAGATTAATCAGTAGGGTTGTAGCCAGATTAATGAGCTCTGGTGTGCCTTTAAAGCGTCCATCGATATGTACAATATAGTCCCCTGATGTGGCAGTCACCACTTCTACCGGATATCGTGAACCCACCAGGTCATTGTTCATTATTCCATTAGCGGTATAGATATCGACACTGACATCACCAAGTAATTTGTCATTCACCGTGGTTGCATGGTTATCGGTTGTCCAGTTGTCCAGGCTGATTGTCTCGCCTGTTAATCCGTTATAGGTGCGGGTGGTGGAGTCGTAGATTAGTGTGGCTGTTCTCTTTGCTGTTGCGGAATCACTGGTTTGGAGTGCAACGACTGATACTGGTATTGCTACATCGCTATTGCGATCGTAGTATTCGTGCTTTGCGGCAGCCAGAACTTTTGAAGTGTAAAACTCGACAATTGGCTCGCGAGCGTCGGGATTCACGCTGAATGCTGCCGCCGCCAGTACGTTTCTTCGCAACAGACCTTTCTCTCTTGCATCCCAGGGTTTTTTGGAATTTTTTATTGCATCAGACAGTGCAAGGTTGCGTTGCTCGCGCTGACGATTTGGAAATGATGTCGGGTCAATAATTTGTATTGAATCTTGTGGTGGTTTTTCGAACGCCAGATCAACCAGTTGTTGTCCACCAGGTCTTTTCATCAATTGATCAATAAACCGTTCGCCTTCTCGGTAGACAAACTCCAAATTCTTATAGTTTCGACTTTGGATATAGCGAAGTGCCGGATCCGCTACGGTATCGACATCGAACATATAATCAGTCATGGCGTTAAACGCGGCACTGCACCCTGCCACCTTGCATATTTTTCTGGTGTGCCACTGGGCGTGTCCTTCAATTATTGTTGATTTAGCGAACACCTCCTGGTAGGAAACTCCATAGTGATCAAATGCCTCAAAGCGAAGGTCATCGGCGGCGTGAACGAGTTCATGGATCATTAATGCCTGAACCGCAGCCTTTCGCATTTCCGGAGATTGTTGTGCATCAAGATAGTCGGCCAGGTTCTCCCGGTGCATCAAAATGGCTTTAGTCGGCGGTGTGTAAATGGCCAGTACTGAAGCTGTTTGTGCGATAAGCATGTCATCTACTAACTTTGCCGCGAACTGATGATTTTCGATGTCGTGACTGACGGCGCCCAGCAGACTGTGTCTGGCGTGGTTTGCGATATCATCTGCGTCAACGACTGATGCTTCAACAAACGAAAGATCAACATCGAGTGCGTTGCCGACTAGTGTGCGGGCTTCTGTAAACCAATCGTCTATCGGATCTGTGATTCCGTGTAATGGCTTAGTTGCAGTAGAGTCTCTGGACACTTCCGGCAGGGCGGCACCGACAGACGGTTGTGTCGAGGTGGATGCAGTGGTGCAACCTGCTATCCCCAGTGAGATAAACAGCACGCTGGCCGCCAGTGTTTGGCAAACGGTACTAAGGGGTAGGGATTGGTTGAGCGGCATAAGTAAAATAAGCAGGTTTTTACTTGTAGCGGTAGAATCAGTCTGGAATTGATCTTTGAATGTTGATTAATTGGTGCCACGTCGATCCCGGCGCATTTTGCTTCAGTCGCCTGCAGCATTGGTAAGCTGAAATCATTTGTATATCGGCAATGAATCACAAACCTGCTCAAATTGAGTGGTAGGTACTCAAGTTTTCTGATGATCAACTCGGGGTGGATTGCGAACCGACTATCCGGTGCGGAACAAAAAATTTTTTCAACAGGTGATTGATGTCACTACTACTTGCCACTGCGCCGATTGTTTTTTCCAGTATTTTGATTCTACTGTGGCGTCAGTCTGCCTTGCGTGCCGGCTTCGCGGGTCTGCTGTTGACCGTTTCGATTGTGCTTTTTCGATCTGATTTTCAATTGCCGCTTACACAGGTGATGAGTGCGCTCGGTGAGGGGTTATTTAACACCTGGAATGTAGCTTTCGTGTTACTTGGTGGTGTGCTGTTTTATCGGGTGCTTAATGCGGGCGGGGCGTTGGAAGTGATCGCCGATGCTGTGATCAGATGGATTCCGGACGCGGTCCATCGGCTATTTGCAATTGTCTTCGGAGTATCAGTCTTTTTTGAGTCGGCTACCGGTTTCGGGGTTGGCATTCTGGTGGCGGCACCACTGTTTATTGCATTGGGCTATCAGCCCGCACAGGCGGCTGTCATTGCACTGCTCGGTCAGTGCGCTGTGCCCTGGGGTGCGCTGGCGATTGGCACTGTGATCGGATCAGATTTATCCGGTGTGCCTATTGAACGGTTAGGTGAGTTGGCGGCATTTATCGGCTTTCCGTTTATTCTAATTTGTGGCGCCGCAGCGGTCACTGTAGCGGGTCAGCGCTGGCAGGTAAGGCATGTTATCTGGTTATTATTCTATGCGGTTCTGTTATGCGCAGCGTTGTGGCTGCTGTCGGTTTCGCTGAGCGTGGAACTGGCCGGTTGTCTGGCGGGTATGTTGGTGGTTGTTGTGGCTACAGCGATCAATTGGCGTCAACGCGAGGGGAGCAATAGCGAAGGTCTTGGACGTGCCCTATTGCCTTTTGCTGCCCTGATGATCTTGTTATTGGTTACCAGGCTCTATGCACCACTAAGGGGTTTCCTGCAGTCGATCATGCTGCGTGTGGGGGAGCACACTATTACCCCTGTATTCCATGTAGGGTTTTGGTTGCTGGTGGCATCCCTGGTGGGGCTTTTAGTATTGCCAAAGTCGCGGCAACAATTGGTGCCACTGACCCAAACGGCTATAACACAGTGGTTTTTTGCCAGTTTGGCTGTTGGTGGGTTTTTACTTTTTGGCCACCTCATGACTGCTTCCGGTATGACGGCACTTATGGCCCGCTCGCTGGCTGCAAACGTTGGTAACTATTATTCGATGGTGGTTCCGGTACTTGGCGGGTTGGGAGGTTTCCTGACGGCTAGCAATACTTCTTCAAATGCCTTGTTCATGAATTTTCAAATGAGTGCGGCAGCAGAGGTAAATATACCCGCTGATGTAGCAGCTGCGGTACAAAACGCTGCGGGCAGTAACACCACACTGGCTTCGCCGGGGCGAGTGGTATTTGCGGCTAGCGTGGTGGGTTACCCCGGTGCCGAAGCAGATCTGTTGCGTCGTGTTTTACCGGTGGCACTGGCAGGAGTTGCCAGTGCCGTCGTCATGTCACTTGCATTGCGTCACTGGTAAACGGGATTAGGATACTAGTTGTGGTCGGCGTTTTTCATAGCACCGACGTGATACCCCGAGTAACAGCAGAATGCCGAGTGAAAGGCTGCCACCACCATTGCCACCGGTGTTTTCGCCAGATGATACTGAATTATCCACCGCGATATTTCTCGACGGCTCCGGCGCGTCAGTATTTTCAGTGACAGTGATGGAGTAGAGCACTTCGTTGTCAGAAATCACATCATCTGTTTGTGCAGCACTGATTGATGCGATGACGGTAGCAGTGCCGGGAACAGATGTGATGCCGGTAAAACTCACTGTCGTGCTTTCGCCCGGAGGCAGCTCCTGCAGGCTGCAGGTGACAGATCTGCCATTGGCAGAGCAGGCATTACTGGTTGAAAAGTCCATTCCACCAGGTAGCAGCACACCAATCACCGGGGAGGTGGCAACATTGGATTGATGTTGATTAACCACTGTCATAGAGTAGCTGACCGTATCACCGGCCTGTGCGGTGTTCGAATCACTGGTTACGACAATTGACAGATCTACCGTCGGTGCCGGAGCGAGCGCAACTGCGGTCACATCAATCAGTGTTGTGCTTGTGTTGTTACTGGTATTGTTGTCTTGCTGATCAGCAGAGATTGTCGCCGTGAGCTGACCTTCACCGTTTCCGGTCGCTATTGCGGGTAGTGTGAAGATCAGGCCTTGTTTCGGGCCGATTTCTGCCAGTGGACAATTGACTTCAGTACCAGACACAGTGCACTGTGATTGTGGAGCAAGGGTCACCTGCGATGGCAGCGTGATTTGTATGTTTGGGCTGGTCGCTGTTAGTAAGGGGTTTTCGTTAAAAACTTCATAACTCAGTGTGAGGTGTTGACCCGCCTGTGGATCATAGTTATCGACGTCACTTGATAACGCTAAATCGATAGTATCAGCCACCGCAGCTTCATCTAAATCGAGTTTCAGGGTCGTCCAGCGGCCTCTGGCGAATGCTGTAATATCGCCCTCTGGTACCAGGCCGTTGGTGACCGCGTTTGATTCGACCGAGATTTCTGCGTTGGCCGGAATAGCGATGTCTTCGAAAATATGATCCTGAACACCATAGTCTTCGGTTACTCTGTTGTTGGTTGCAGTGGCAACGACAACGCCATTGACCAGAAAACGATACTCGCATTCGCCATCAATTTCCCCAAGCGCGGAAACCGTCACATCGTAGATGCCACCCTTACCGCTGTAAGTTGTGGTAGCGCGGGCAAATTTATCACGGAACGCTTCGATACTGGCGTTGATGGCTAGAGCGGAACGGCTATTGTGTTTGTAGTATGGGACTTCTCCATTACTGATATTTTCAAAATCATCAGTCGCCTCGAAAATCAGTGTTTCGGCCTGTACCGTTACGCTAAGGCTGAAAGCCGCGAGAATTGTGCCCAGAAAACGTTTCATCAGTGTTTTAGCTCTGTCGCCGGTGCTTCTAAGTGAGGACGGCCAGCGCCGAAAAAACATGAGCGGCAAACAGTGCCGGGGCACATGGATTGAAAGTTTTTTTAATTGCCGTCATGCTGATCACGGAATAAGACAACGGTGAAGCCGCGATGACAGAATCAGCAAATACAAAGCCACCAAATATTGCGCTCGCCAGCGATATTCTAAAGCAGCGGTTCGGTGATCGATTTCAGGTTGGCGCATCCGTTCGCGAACAACATGCTCACACCCTGACTTACATTGAAAATCAGCCGCCTGATGCAGTTGTGTTTGCGCAGTCGGCTGACGATATAGCCTGGATTGTTCAGGTTTGTGCGCAACACAAATGTCCGGTAATTCCGTTTGGTGCCGGCTCATCGCTTGAAGGCCAGCTCAATGCGCCCACTGGTGGTATCTCGATAGATGTGTCGCAAATGAACGAGGTGATCGATATTCACCCCGATGACCTTACCGTGACAGTTCAACCTGGTATCACCCGTAAAGCATTAAATGTTTGGTTGCGGGATACCGGTTTGTTTTTTCCGATTGATCCCGGGGCAGATGCCAGTCTGGGTGGCATGGCATCAACGCGTGCTTCCGGTACCAATGCTGTCCGATATGGCACCATGAAAGATAATGTGCTGAGTCTGCGTGCTGTGATGGCAGACGGACGTGAAATAAATACCGCAAGCCGCGCCAGAAAAACCTCTGCAGGTTATGACTTAACCCGTTTACTGGTTGGGTCTGAAGGCACTTTGGGAGTCATTACAGAACTTACGCTCAGGCTGCATGGTTTGCCGGAATCAATTGTAGGTGGTATCTGTCAGTTTCCTGATGTAGCTGAAGTCTGCAATGCCACGATACAAACGATTCAGTACGGAATACCGGTGGCACGCATAGAATTACTCGATGCAGTGCAGGTAAAAGCCTGCAATGCCTATTCGAAGCTGGATCTGCGGGAAGTACCGACTATGTTCGTTGAGTTCCATGGCACCCAGGCATCTACTACAGAACAGGCAGCGCTATTCGGTGAAATCGTCGGTGACTGTGGCGGTTCTGATTTTCAGTGGACCAGTGATGAGGCTGAACGAACCAGGCTCTGGCAGGCAAGGCATGATGCCTACTGGGCCGCACGTGGGTTACGCCCTTCGGCCGATGCCATTGTCACGGATGCCTGTGTGCCGATTTCCAGATTGGCCGAATGCGTTGAGGAAACCCGTTTGGACATAGAAGCGTCTAATTTGCTTGCTCCTATGGTTGGGCATGTCGGTGACGGGAATTTTCATACCCTGGTGCTGGTCGATCCGCAAGACTCGGCTGAAATGGATCGAGCCAAAGCTTTTGCGGAAAGACTGAGTTCGCGTGCGATTTCAATGGGCGGAACCTGTACCGGTGAACATGGAATCGGGCAGGGCAAAAAGACCTATTTGCGCGATGAGCTGGGCGATGCCGTAGATTTTATGGCAATGATCAAATCTGCGATGGATCCGGACAACATCATGAATCCGGGGAAGATCTTCTAACTCTGCAACTGGCAAATTGTGCGCTGATTCTCTTTTTTACGAGGTTGAGAGCGTCAGCTGGCTTTTAGGGTTTAGCTCTTGCGTTTTGAAAGTTGAGAACTGCATCATTGAGCTATTTACGACCTTTTTTCAATAAATCCTCAGTAATGTCAGTAAATTCGCCTGATTGATCTGACTGGACCTATTAACGAGACTCGATTGTCGCTTACACGGAATTCGAAAATTAGGCAATGTCGGCGAAACTGAAATTATCAGGCATCAAACTGAGGTAAGGATCATGAGTCTCGATGACAATCAAATCGATATAAACGAAGTGCTCGACAGTGACCAGGCTCATGTTTGGCATCACCTTACCCAGCATAAACCCTTTGAAGAAAAAAAGCCGCCCATCATGGTGAGCGGTAAGGGTATGCGTATAACAGATGCGACTGGCAAAGAATATCTTGATGCAGTCTCGGGTGGCGTATGGACTGTTAACGTAGGCTACGGTCAGGAACGCATTGCAAATGCAGTTCGTGATCAATTAGTGGAGATGTGCTATTTCGCAAATTCCGCCGGCAACATTCCAGGTGCATTGTTTGCCAAAAAGCTGATTGGAAAAATGCCAGGTATGAGTCGAGTGTATTTTTCAAACTCGGGCTCAGAGGCAAACGAAAAAGTCTATAAAATGGTGCGACAGCTGGCAGCAATCGAAAATAATGGCGTAAAGCATAAAATTATCTACCGCGATCGGGATTATCACGGAACCACAATTGGCGCGTTGAGCTCTACTGGCCAATTCCAGCGCAAAGAACAATACGGACCCTTTGCTCCGGGTTTTGTTGAAATGCCGCATTGTCTTGAATATCGCAGTCAGTACGGCGAAGTTGATAATTATGGTGAGCGGGCGGCACGTGAGCTGGAAACCGTGATTCTTCGTGAAGGTGCTGAAACTGTGGGGGCGGTAGTATTGGAGCCGATAACTGCCGGAGGAGGCGTTATTACCCCGCCGGAAGGCTACTGGGAAACTATTCAGGAGATCTGTAAAAAGTACGATGTTCTATTACATATCGATGAAGTAGTTTGCGGTGTGGGTCGAACCGGCAAATGGTTTGGTTACCAACACTATGGCATCCAGCCCGATTTTGTCACCATGGCAAAAGGCGTGGCAAGTGGTTACGCGGCGATCTCGTGTACGGTGACAACCGAAGCAGTATTCGAGCGTTTTAAAGCCAACGCCGATGATCCCATGAGTTATTTTCGTGATATCAGCACTTTTGGTGGCTGTGCTTCCGGACCGGCAGCAGCGCTTGAAAATATGAAACTGATCGAAGAGCAGGGGCTGGTTGAGAACGCTGCGGTCATGGGAGAATATCTGATGGAAAAACTGCGCTCACTGCAGCAGAAACATCAGATTATTGGTGATGTGCGTGGAAAGGGTTTATTTGTCGGCATGGAGTTAGTGACTGACCGTGCCAGCAAGAACCCGGTCGATGAATCTATACCGGCGCAGATCGCGGCCGACTGTATGGAGCAGGGTGTGATCATTGGTCGCACTAATCGCAGCTTCGAAAAACACAATAATACGCTGTGTTTAAGTCCTGCATTAATCTGTACGGAAAAAGAGCTCGATGAAATAGTCGATGCAATTGATGCTGCGATCAATCGGGTTGTGGCTTCGTAAACCGCTAATCTATCACTATCCAGGTTAGCTAACAGCGGTACCCCGACACGACGGGACCGCTGTTTTTCGTTTGGCGTATAAAATTTATGACCGATGAATTACCCCGACGTAATTTTAGTGTTTTGTCGCTGTAAAACTACGGGTCTACCTTTGTGGCGAATCCACAGATAGAATAACCGTATCTTTAATTTGTCAGGCACCGGGATTACTCTATCGGCCTGACACCGTTCTTTGGCTGGAAACACCATGTCGCTTGCAAATGGTCGTCACAATATTGCGATACCAGGTCCGTCAGTGATCCCTGATCGAGTATTACAGGCGATGCATCGTCCCGGCCCGGATATTTATTCTTCGGCTCAAGGTGAATTGTTAGCGGGCTTGCTGAGCGATATTAAACAAGTTGCCAGAACGTCTCATAGTTCCGCCATGTATATCGCTAACGGCCATGGTGCCTGGGAAGCCGCGCTTGCCAATGTGTTGTCGGAAGGCGATAAAGTGTTAGTGCTTGCCACTGGACGGTTTGCTGAAGGCTGGGCAGCAATGGCAAGGGCGCTGGGAATCAAAACTGACATTATAGATTTTGGTTTGCGATCCTGTATTGATCTGACCAAAGTACAGGAGGCCTTGTCTGCAGACACAGGGCATCATTATAAGGCGGTGCTTGCAGTTCATGTAGATACTGCGACCTCAGTACGCAACGACATCGGGGCACTACGCACTGCCATTGATGACACGAACCATCCTGCGTTGTTTATGGTTGACTGCATCGCATCACTGGGCTGCGATACTTTCGAGATGGATGCCTGGCGAGTCGATGTCATGGTGGCCGCGTGTCAAAAAGGGCTGATGACGCCTCCCGGAATTGGTTTTGTTTTCTTTAATGAAAAAGCCGCTGCAATGCGTGCACAAAAAAAGCGCGTAAGTGCATATTGGGATTGGACAAAACGCGCCTCACCGGATGAGTTCTATCAATACTTCGGGGGCACACCGCCCACCCATTTGCTTTTCGGTTTGCGTGAAGCGCTAAATATGATGCTGGAAGAGGGTATCGAGAATATTTGGCGACGTCATACCGTACTCGCTTCCGCTGTTGGTGTGGCGTTTGATACCTGGGCACAAGGTGGTCCGCTTGAACTCAACATAACAGATGTCAATCACCGTTCCGCGGCTGTTACCTCGGTACGGGTGGGCGCACCTGACGGGACTCGCATCAGAGACTGGGTATTCGAAAACGCAGGGGTTACTTTGGGCGTGGGTCTGGGGATGGCGGATTCCAGTGATCCGGAATGGCACGGTTTTTTTCGCGTTGGCCATATGGGACACGTCAATATTCAAATGGTTATGGCTGTATTGGGTAGCATTAGCACCGCCTTGAAAGCATTGCAAATACCCCATGCCGACGGGGGACTTGAGGCAGCATCAGTATGGATTGCTGAGGAAAGCCGCGAGTTCACCTGACAGGTTCAAAAAGTTGCTATTGCACATTCTATCGACGCAGATTTCTACTGCGGAGATTTCTGAGTTATTTTCCAGTTGATCCCTGGCGAGCAGTAGTCACAAGACCGAAACCTTTGGGTAATCGTCACCTTGAGTATCTGATTCGCCGGACGCGGTGATCGCAATATCCTTGTTAGCAATACAAGTGGCTAAATTAAGGTAAGATTGAAGTTAAATGTAAAGACGACCGTGTAGCCTGGTGGCATGCGCTCGTTCAATTTACAGTAATACAAAATTCAATGTTTGTAGCACCAGCAGTCCGGTGGGGGATACGGTCATTTGTGACAGATAAAAAACGCGCAATGCTCAGTGTGTCTGTATGGCGTGGCACAGCCGAACAGGGTGAATTTAAAGAGTATCAGGTGCCTGGTCAGGATAACCAGACTGTGCTTGATGTGGTTTCCTGGATACAGCAGCAGGTAGACCCTACGTTGAGTTACCGATTTGCCTGTCGTGTAGGGATGTGTGGTTCCTGCGCAATGACAGTGAACGGTGAACCGCGCTGGACTTGCAGAACACATGTGCAGAAAGTCCAAAAAGATAAGCGCTTGCAGGTGGCCCCACTTCGTAATTTCCCTGTAGTTAAAGATTTAGTAGCTGATCTGGATCCCTTTTTTAACAAATGGGTTGAGGCTAAGGCAAAACATCACCCCACTGCTACCCGTAACGATCCGATACCCAGGGTTGATCCCCAAAGTGCAGCAAGACAGTCTGCAGATGAAGCGATTGAATGTATAAACTGTGCGGTTTGTTATTCGGCATGCGATACCGTAACGGCGAATGCAGACTATTTAGGGCCGGCTGCATTGCAGCGTGCCTGGACCCTGGTCAATGATGTTAAGAACGCCGATAAACAACATATTCTTGATGCCGTATCAGTCAGTGGCGGTTGTCAAAATTGTCATAGCCATGGCAGTTGCACACGATACTGTCCTGTTGAATTAAATCCAATGAAATCGGTGGCTGGTTTAAAAAAGGCATCAGTGGTGGCGTGGTGGCGAAAAAAGTGAATATGGGTTTAACAGCCGCGTGCGTTGCACACACTATTCAGGTCAGGGACACCAATGCTTGATCTGCGTTTATATATGTTACAGCGTATTAGTGCATTGTTTATGGTGCCTCTAACTCTGGGTCATATTGCTGTGATGATTTATGCTGTGCAGGGGGGGCTAACGACAGCTGAGATACTGTCTCGCACGCAGGGAAGTCTATTCTGGTTTCTATTTTACGGACTATTTGTTGTCGCAGTTTCAGTTCACGCCGCTATTGGGCTGCGTGTGATATTACATGAAACCACTGGTCTTAAAGGCATGACGCTAACACTGTTTATGTGGTCGGTGTTTGTTTTGCTGATGGCTATGGGGTGGCGTGCGGTTTTAGCGGTCTCTGTGCAATGATTAAACCGCATCGTTCACACCCATTGTGGTTTGCGTTTATTCTGCATCGTTTATCCGGTTTGTTGTTAGCGGTTTTTTTGCCGGTGCATTTTACCTTGCTTGCCTTTGCTGTGACAGAACCAGCACGTCTGGATCAATTTTTAAGGTTCGCCGACCTGACTCCGGTAAAAATAGCGGAGTTTGGCCTGGTCTTTCTGCTTACCATTCATGTCTTTGGTGGCCTTCGATTAATGGCTCTGGAGTGGCTGCCCTGGTCAGCCCATCAAAAGACGCTGGCTGCCAGTTCTTTTGCCGTGGCGATTTTCATCGCGACAATTTTCTTTTTGCAGGCGTATTAGCCTGTTTTATTCATGAGAATTCTCCAGTCGGCGGAAAGAGTGGGTCCAGGTCGTATGATCGAGCTAGAAACGTGGCCTGCCACGTGCCGAGCTTGATCAGGCGAGATGTGCGGCGATCTTTTCGTCCGATGGGAAATAGACACTCTGCAATATTAAGATGGTGCTCAAATGACAGCTTATACCTACATAAAAAGACATTTCCGCAAACTCGCTTTGTGAATAATAATACGGACTAACTCAATGCATCCCGCTCAGCAGCCAGAACAGTATGATACTGATATTTTAATTATCGGTAGCGGTGGTGCAGGATTGTTTGCAGCGTTGCATGCACTGCAGTCCGCACCGATGGGCACTAAAGTAACCCTGGCCGTCAAAGGTCTGGTGGGTAAGTGCGGTTGCACCCGCATGGTGCAGGGCGGCTACAACGTGGCGCTTGGGGGAGGAGACACTGTCGAACGGCATTTCATGGACACGATTCAAGGCGGTAAGTGGTTGCCTGATCAGGATATGGCATGGAGACTATGTGAGCAGGCTGTCGTGCGTATTGCTGAACTTGAAAATGAAATTGGTTGTTTTTTTGATCGCAATAGAGATGGCACTCTGCATCAAAAAGCCTTTGCCGGTCAAACTGCTGATCGCACGGTGCATAAGGGCGATCTAACCGGCATCGAAATTATCAGTCGGTTAATGGAGCAAGTGTTGGCACGATCTGTTGAAAAGCTACAGGATCATCGAGCTGTGGGTCTGGTGCCTGATCGTGAAGGGCAGGGATTGGCTGGTGTCCTGTTTATTGATATGCGATGCGGGAAATTTCGTTTCGTACGTGCCAAAGCCGTGTTGATGGCGACGGGCGGCGGACCAACTATGTATAAATATCACACGCCTTCCGGCGATAAAACCATGGACGGGTTGGCAATGGCCTTGCGTGCCGGACTGCCACTTCGCGATATGGAAATGGTGCAATTTCACCCGACCGGTTTATTGGCTGGTGAAAACACCAGAATGACCGGCACCGTTCTGGAAGAAGGACTGCGTGGTGCCGGCGGCTGGTTGTTGAATGGAGATCAGCACCGATTTATGTTCAATTATGATGATCTCGGTGAGCGCGCAACCCGTGATGTGGTCAGCCGTGCCATCTATGCTGAAATGCGTACCGGTAAAACCACCCAATATGGAGGTGCCTATATTTCAATGAGTCACCTTGGTCCCGACATTGTGCGCACTAAGTTTCAGGGAATGGTAAAACGCTGTAGCGACAGCGGATTTGATTTAGCGGAAGGGTTGGTGGAGGTTGTGCCAACCGCCCATTACCTTATGGGTGGGGTGGTGGTCGATACAGATACCCGTACGCAGTTGCAAGGTTTATACGTTGCTGGTGAAGACGCTGGTGGTGCTCATGGATCGAATAGACTAGGTGGTAACGGGGTGGCCAACTCTACCGTTTATGGTGGTATAGCCGGTGATGTGATGGCCGATGACATACAAAAAGTCAATGCACTCAGAGATCCTGATCCCGCCATTTTGACGGCAGAAATAGAAAGAGCGCTGTACCCTTTATCTGTTAAGTCAAATAGCAGGCAAGCTGCCGAACAGGGCGGGGCGCACGGTCTAAGGCTAAAACTTCAGGAAATTATGTGGGATGATGTCGGATTGATTCGAAACGCCGCGGGCTTAGAGGGCGGCCTGGCGAAAATAGCTGAATTAAAAATAAGGCTGATGGATTGTGGTGTAGCAAGCCAGAACCTTGAGTTTAATCTCGCATGGCACGATTGGCTGAATTTGCAATCCCTTTGCGATATCTCAGAGACTATTGCGCAGGCAGGGCTTGCACGAAAAAATTCACGCGGCGCACATTACCGTGATGATTTTCCAGACAGTGGTGATCTTGCCACCTCTGAATACACTGTGGTGCAAAAGTCCGGTGACAAACTGGAAGTTGCTTTGAAACCCGTCCAGTTTACACTGGTTAAACCTGGTGAAACACTACTTGCAGAGTCCGAACCCGAGACTTTGCTGGGGTCCTGATAATGATCAGTATTGATCTGATTGAAAAAACTGCAGAAGCCTTGATGAGCAAGGCGGCGATCGAAATACCCGATGATTACCACGGCGGTTTAAAGCGTGCTGCCAAAGCCGAAACCGGTAACCTTTCCGGGTTTGTTATAAAAACCATGCTTGATAATTATGAAGCTGCCAAGCAGGATCGCTGTGCTATGTGCGGCGATACCGGTACGCCACGCTGGTATGTGAAGATGGGTAACGATGCCCAAATAGAAGGCGGCCCTGTCGCATTGGAAGCAGCGCTCCGAAGAGCCACCGCAAGTGCCACCCAAAGCGTGCCGTTGCGGCCTAATCGAGTGCATCCGCTATGGCGAACCGATCACAATAACAATGTAGGAATAGGTGCGCCGGAAATTGAATATGGTTATGAGCCGGGCGGTGACTGGCTGGATCTGATCACGGTACACAAAGGAGGGTTATTTGGTACCGATTACCGTATGTTATTCCCATCGGACGGAATTGAAGGTATCAAGAGATTTTATCTGGATACGCTGGTGGCGTTTGGAAAGCGCGGTCTTGCCTGTCAGCCAGCGATCATCGGGATCGGCCTGGGTGGCTGCAAAGACACTTGTATGGTGTTGGGTAAGCGTGCCGCTTGTCTGCGTACGGTAGGATCACGAAACCCGGATACTGAAATCGCCAGGCTTGAGGAAGAATTCAAAGAGATTGGTAATTCCATTGGTATGGGTGCTATGGGGTTTGTTGGCAAATCGATGGTGATCGATTGTCACATTGAGGTTGGGTATTGCCATACAGGCGGGATGCAAATGTCAATGCACGCGTTCTGTTTGTCATCGCGTCGGGCCGTTGCCCGAGTATATCCGGACGGTCGTGTAGAGTATAGAACGGACCCCGACTGGTTCACTGACTATCAGCGCCGGGATACTGTTGAATGGGAAAGCGCATCGACCACGATAGCTGCAGGCGTGGATTAGCCAAGAATCATTAGAAGGAGTGTCCATTAATGCAAGATGCTGGTATCAGAGAAGTACGGCTAAGTACTACCCCCACACCTGAGGCAATAGCAGATTTACAATTGGGTGATATTGTTTATCTGGACGGGCTTCTCTACACAGCAAGAGAAGGGGTATACGCACGTGCTCTGGAGCAACATGCAAATATCCCTATTGATCTTCCGCATGCCAGTGCAGCTAATTTTCATTGCTCTCCAGCGGCCAATATTCGTGCAGACGGGTCGTTTGATATGGGAGCAGTGACCGCCACTGCATCATTTCGATTTGCCAAATGGTTGCCCGAGTGGATGGAAAAAACCGGAGCGAAGCTAATTATAGGTAAGGGCGGGATGAGTTCCGAAAACTATAAAAGTTATTTTGTGCCTAACGGTGCCGTTTATTTATCGACAGTGGGTTACGGCACAGGGGCGTTATTGGCACGTGGTATAGAAAAAGTAGAATCCGTGCATTGGAATGAAGAGCTTGGACTCGCACAAGCCATGTGGGTTATTCGTTGCAACAACATGGGGCCGTTTATTGTCGCGTCAGACTTACAGGGTGACTGTCTTTTTGAACGAGAGAACGCCAAAATTTCTTGTAACCTTGAACGTGTATATGAAGGAACGAGGCCTGCCGTGTTGAAGCGTTTCGGAGAAACCGATGATCGTAAGGATGAATTAATCGGCTGAGTT
>CAZNOB010000039.1:0-6879 GCA_964574535.1 uncultured Granulosicoccaceae bacterium
TTGCGATGGAAGAAGGGCTGCGTTTTGCAATCCGGGAAGGTGGCCGAACTGTTGGTGCCGGCGTCGTTTCTAAAATTAATTCATAAGGATACAGAGCGATGGCTGTCTCTCCCACACAAACAATCCGTATAAGACTCAAAGCATTCGATCATCGTCTGATCGACAAGTCTGCGCGGGAAATACTCGAGACAGCCAAGCGCACCGGCGCTCGGGTTCTCGGTCCTATTCCTCTGCCGACTAAGAAAGAACGTTTTACGATTCTGGTATCACCTCATGTCAATAAAGACGCGAGAGACCAGTATGAAATTCGCACACACAAGCGATTGATGGATATCGTTGATCCCACTGACAAGACTGTCGATGCTTTGATGAAGCTCGATCTTGCAGCCGGGGTTGATGTACAGATAAAGCTTAGCTAGAAGAAGAAATCCAGGCGCCCTGAAGTTTTTCGGGGTTTATTGTTCGTCAAGCGTGACAGGAGTGCAAGCCTCCTGCTATACTGGGCGGCTAGCTTTAGGAATTCCCTTCTAAGTGGTCGATCACGCTTCTGCGACCGACCGTTTAAATACTTGGAGATACGAAATGCCAATGGGTGTTGTCGGCCGTAAGGCCGGGATGACTCGCGTATTCAATGACGCCGGAGACTCAGTGTCCGTGACGGTGGTGCAGGTTGCGCCAAACCGTGTGACGAGAGTGAAAAGTGTCGAGAGTGACGGATATAGCGCCATGCAGGTGACTGCGGGAGAGCGCCGGGCTTCTTTGCTAACAAAGGCAGAGATTGGCCATTACAAAGCCACAGGTCAGGATGCTGGTCGAGGGCTTTGGGAGTTCCGCACTGAAGACGTAGAAGACGAGATAGCCGTTGGCCAGGAAGTCGGCGTAGAGACCTTTGAAGTCGGTCAGAAAGTTGATGTCGCGGGTATCACCATCGGTAAGGGGTTCGCTGGTGGCGTGAAGCGGCACAACTTTAAAATGCAGGATGCTACTCACGGTAACTCGCTTGCTCACAGAGCGCCGGGGTCGATTGGTCAGAACCAGACGCCGGGTCGTGTTTTCAAGGGTAAGCGTATGGCGGGACATATGGGCGCGGTACGTCGAACAATCCAGAATCTAGAGGTAGTAAGAGTAGATGCCGAGCGGCAGCTTCTGTTAATCAGTGGCAGCGTGCCTGGCGCAAAAGGCGGTGATGTTTTTATCAAGCCGTCAGTTAAGGGCAAATAGTCATGGAATTACAAACAAAAAGTGGCGCCGCGGTTTCTGTTTCAGATGTTGTCTTTGGCGTCCCTTACAACGAGTCACTTGTGCATCAGGTGGTGACCGCCTATCTGGCGGGTGCAAGGTCAGGTAACAGTGCTCAAAAGAATCGAGCTGCTGTGCGTGGTGGTGGGGCTAAGCCTTGGCGCCAGAAAGGTACAGGTCGTGCCCGAGCAGGTACGATACGCAGCCCGATCTGGAGATCTGGCGGGGTGACATTCGCTTCTGCGAAGCGTGACTACAGTAAGAAAGTTAACAAGAAAATGTATCGCGGTGCGATGCGTGCTGTTATGTCTGAGCTTGCTCGCAGTGGTCGGCTTAGCGTGGTTGACACAATTCCTGTTTCTGCACCGAAATCAGCTGAGCTCAGAGCTGTGCTTAAAGACTGGGATGTGTCTGATGCGCTGATCGTAGACGCCGGCATGAATGATAATTTGCACCTGGCGGGACGTAATTTTCCTCTCATCACAACAACTGATGTGGAAGGATTGAATCCATGGTTAATGCTGCGGCATAAGAATGTCGTGCTAACCACAGCGGCAGTTAAACAGATTGAGGAGCGACTCTCGTGAACGAAGAGCGCATGTACAACGTGCTGGTATCCCCGCACATCTCCGAAAAAGCAGCTATGGCGGCAGAGCTTAGCGGACAGCACACCTTTAAAGTGGCGCCGGATGCAACCAAGCTTGAAGTCAAGAAAGCCGTTGAAAAGATTTTCGGTGTCACTGTGGTTGCAGTACGTATTGCCAACAGTAAGGGCAAAGTTAAGCGGCAAGGTGTTCGTGCCGGTCGTCGGTCGGACACTCGTAAGGCGATTGTTCGTCTTGCTGAAGGTCAGGAGATCGATTACATGGGCCTCGAAGGCTAAGCGGAAGGTTATAGAACATGGCATTGCACAAAACCAAACCTACCTCTCCCGGGCGTCGATTCCAGGTTCAGGTGGTCGACAATTCTCTTCACAAGGGTGGCCCTTATGAGCCGCTACTTGCTAAGAAAAACCGTTCGGGTGGTCGTAACTCTGCGGGTAGAATTACCATCCGCCACAAAGGCGGTGGTCACAAGCAGCGTTATCGCATCATAGATTTCAAGCGTCGCAAAGATGGAATTCCAGCAGTTGTAGAGCGTATTGAGTACGATCCCAACCGGACTGCTAACATCGCCCTGTTGAAATACGCAGATGGTGAGCGCACATATATAATTGCGGCGAATAAAGTGTCAGCTGGCGATACTCTGGTATCAGGTCGGGAGGCACCAATCAAAGATGGTAATACACTGCCTCTGTCCAACATTCCGGTCGGTAGCACCGTACATTGCATCGAACTGAAGCCTGGAAAGGGTGCTCAGATTGCTCGAAGTGCAGGAGCTGCAGTTCAGTATGTAGCGCGGGAAGGCACATATGCTACGTTGCGGTTGCGCTCTGGTGAAATGCGCAAAGTATTACTTGATTGCAGAGCGACCATTGGTGAGGTGAGCAATGGTGAGCATTCACTCAGAAAACTCGGTAAGGCTGGTGCTAAGCGCTGGCGTGGTGTTCGTCCCACCGTTCGTGGTGTAGCGATGAACCCTGTTGACCATCCACATGGCGGTGGTGAAGGTCGAACCTCTGGCGGTCGCCATCCGGTTAGTCCATGGGGTGTTCCTACCAAGGGATACAAAACTCGTTCAAATAAGCGCACGAACAATTTGATTGTCCGTCGTCGTAAGAGCAAATAGAGAGTTAATTAAGTGGCACGTTCTCTTAAAAAGGGCCCATTCATCGATCACCATCTTGTCAAGAAGGTGGACGAAGCTGTGGCGTCTAATAGTAAAAAGCCGATCAAAACCTGGTCACGACGTTCAATGATAAGCCCTGAGATGGTGTCTTTGACAATTGCGGTCCATAACGGTCGTCATCATGTTCCGGTTTTGATTAGTGAAAATATGGTTGGCCATAAACTCGGTGAGTTTGCACAGACACGGACCTACAAAGGCCACGTGGCCGATAAGAAGGCAAGGTAGATGAAGACCATTGCAAAACTAAGGCATGCACGAATCTCTGCGCAGAAGGTTCGGCTGGTTGCTGATCAGGTGCGCGGTATGGAAGTCGAAAAAGCGCTTGAGCTGCTGACTTTCAGTAACAAGAAAGCAGCTGAGATGGTTAAAGCTGTTCTTGATTCTGCCCTCGCCAATGCAGAACACAATGACGGTGCTGATATCGACGAGCTCAAGGTCGCCGAGATCATGGTAGATGAAGGTCCAACCATGAAGCGCATCCGCCCTCGTGCAAAAGGTCGCGCAAACCGTATATTAAAACGTTCCAGCCATATCACTGTCGTTGTAGGGGATAGCTAAGCTATGGGTCAAAAAGTTCATCCGATAGGTATCCGTCTCGGCATTTCTGCTGACTGGAATTCTACCTGGTACGCCAGCTCTCAGGACTACGCCAATTATCTGAACGAAGATATGGCTGTTCGGAAACTGCTGAAAAAGAAATTGGCTCACGCCTCGGTCAGCCGTATCCAGATAGATCGACCAGCTCGTGCAGTGGTTATCACTGTACACACCGCCCGTCCAGGGATTGTGATTGGTAAGAAAGGCGAAGATGTTGAAAAACTGCGCCGTCTGATTGCTCCTATGCTCGGGATGAATATCAATAACGTAAAGGTTAACGTTTCTGAGATTCGTAAACCTGAACTCGATGCACAGTTGGTAGCGGAAGGTGTCGCCCAACAGCTCGAGCGTCGTGTCATGTTCCGACGAGCAATGAAACGAGTATTAACTAACACAATGAGACTCGGTGCTCGCGGTGTAAAGATAGCTGTTTCCGGTCGTTTGAACGGGGCAGAAATCGCACGTAGAGAGTGGTACCACGATGGTCAGGTTCCTCTACATACCCTGCGCGCCGATATTGACTACGGCGTTGCTGAAGCTCACACCACTTATGGAGTGATCGGCATTAAGGTGTGGATCTGCAAAGGTGAGATCTTTGATTTCGATGAAGTTCGCGGTGGCGAAACTTCCAAGCAAGCAGCTTCTGCCTGACGGATTTTTATCATGTTACAACCGAAACGTACAAAATTCAGGAAACAGCACAAAGGGCGTAATCGCGGTCTTGCTCAGTCTGGCAATAAGGTCAGCTTTGGTGAGTATGGACTGAAAGCTGTAGGGCGTGGTCGTATCACTGCCCGTCAAATCGAATCAGCTCGACGTGCAATGACTCGACACATCAAACGTGGCGGAAAGATCTGGATTCGAATTTTCCCCGACACACCGGTGACCAAAAAGCCTATTGAAGTTCGAATGGGTAAAGGTAAGGGTAATGTGGAATACTGGGTGGCTAAAATCCAGCCGGGCCGAGTGCTGTATGAGATGGAAGGTGTCACGGAAGAAATTGCACGTGAAGCATTCTCCAGAGCGGCGGCTAAACTGCCAATTCAAACAAGTTTTGTAGTGAGAACAGTAGCATGATGAAAGCAGCTGATCTTCGAGCGAAAGATGTTGGCGAACTCGAACAAGAACTCGTTTCGCTTCGCAAAGAACAATTTAACCTTCGTATGGCAATGGGCAGCGGCCAAATGGTTCGTCCTCACTTGTTTAATGAAGCCAGAAAGAATATCGCCCGTGTAAAAACGATACTCACGGAAAAGAAGCGGGCAGGTGATGCATCATGAGTGAAGAGAAAGCCACGCTGCAGCGGACTGTTACCGGTCGGGTTGTCAGCAACAAGATGGAAAAATCAGGGACAGTGTTGGTTGAGCGCAGAGTGCGCCACCCGATGTACGGAAAATTCATTACTCGCTCAACCAAGTACATGTTTCACGACGATGATAACGCAGCCAGCATTGGCGATGTAGTGCGTATTAAATCTTGTCGTCCGATGTCTAAATCAAAGTCCTGGATTCTGGACGAGATTATCACCAAGGCGATCTAGGCCTGGTGTCAAGTAGGGTAAAACAATGATTCAGATGCAGACTGTTTTGAATGCTGCGGATAACAGCGGTGCCAAGAGTGTTCAGTGCATTAAGGTGCTTGGCGGTTCACGCCGTCGTTATGCCCGCGTAGGCGACGTGATAAAAGTAAGTATCAAAGATGCCATTCCGCGCGGCAAAGTGAAAAAAGGCGAAGTGTACAACGCTGTCGTCGTTAGAACTCGTAAAGGTGTGCGTCGGTCTGATGGTTCCACCATCCGTTTTGATGGTAATGCTGCGGTGATTCTAAATGCAAAACTTGAGCCGATCGGTACACGTATCTTTGGCCCTGTGACTCGTGAGTTGCGCAATGAGAAATTCATGAAAATTGTTTCTCTTGCACCGGAAGTTCTCTAGTCAGTTTTTGTTTACCCTCTGTTAAAGATTAAGCCGAAATACCGCGGATAAATACAATGCGCAAAATATTGAAAGGTGACGATGTAATTGTCACTGCAGGAAAAGATAAAGGACGTCGCGGCACGGTACGTGAGGTGACCGGCGATCATGCGGTCGTCGATGGCGTTAACGTTGTGAAGAAACACCAGAAAGGTAACCCGAATGCCGGCGTTACCGGGGGTATTATCGATAAAGAAATGCCCATCGATCTGTCCAATCTGATGGTGTTCAATCCGGCAACTGGTAAAGGTGGACGGGTAGGCGTGAAGGTACTTGAGGACGGAAAAAAAGTACGCATCTTTAAATCAAATGGTGAGACCGTCTAAACCGCGGGTAAATGTAATGACCAGGTTGGAACAAACATATAAAGAAACCATCGCACCTGCGCTGACTCAACAGTTCGGCTACAAGAGTGCAATGGAAGTCCCACGCTTACAAAAGATCACCCTGAACATGGGTATTGGCGAAGCGGTAGGTGATAAGAAAATCGTTGAGAAAGCGACGGCGGATTTAACCCAGATTAGCGGGCAAAAACCTGTTGTTACGCTGGCTCGTAAATCGATTGCCGGTTTCAAAATTCGTGACGATATGCCCATTGGTGCCAAGGTAACTTTGCGTCGTCAGCATATGTACGAATTTCTGGATCGACTCATCACTATCGCTATTCCGCGGATTCGCGATTTTCGTGGCTTGAATGCTCGCTCTTTTGATGGTCGTGGTAATTACTCTATGGGTGTGAAAGAACAGATTATCTTTCCTGAAATCGACTACGACAAAATCGATGCAGTTCGTGGACTGGATATTACATTCACCACTTCTGCAAAAACGGACGAAGAAGCCCGGGCTCTTTTGAAGAGCTTCAACTTTCCATTTAGGCAATAGAATGGCTAAGAAATCAATGATTGCGCGTGAACTCAAGCGCACCAAACTGGCAGGCTTGCACGCTGCAAAGCGTAAGAAACTGCGTGATGTTCTGAAGTCAGAATCTTCAGACTACGATGAAAAAATGGACGCTTCACGTCAGTTGCAGCAGTTACCACGTGATTCCAGTAAAACTCGTGGGCGCAACCGTTGTCGAGTAACCGGACGACCTCACGGCTACTACCGTAAATTCGGTTTGGCGCGCAACAAGCTTCGCGAAGCTGCAATGCGTGGTGATATTCCTGGACTGTCAAAGGCGAGTTGGTAGAACAATTATGAGTATGTCTGATCCTATCGCTGATATGTTGACGCGGATTCGAAATGGCCAGCAAGCCAGAAAAGTATCTGTTTCAATGCCAGC
>CAZNOB010000039.1:6979-33297 GCA_964574535.1 uncultured Granulosicoccaceae bacterium
GACAACAAGGCTCGTCAAGCCGGTGAGGGCGGTGAAGTCCTCTGTTACGTGTCTTAGGATAGAACAATGTCTAGAGTTGCAAATAGTCCTGTTGAAATTCCCGGTGGTGTTACCGTGGAAATCAGCGGCCAGAACATTTCAGCCAAAGGCCCGAAAGGGAACCTGGCGCTTGAAGTGCACAATTTGGTCAGTGTGGTGATGGAAGATAACACTGTAAAAGTCGCTGGTAATGATAGTGAGAAAAAGACTATCGCTATGGCTGGCACTATGCGGGCGCTGATTAACAATTTGGTGAGCGGCGTAAACGAGGGGTTTCAGAAAAAGCTGGAGCTTCGCGGAGTTGGCTACAGAGCACAGGCACAGGGCAATAAGTTGAACCTCACGCTTGGGTTCTCACACCCGGTTGTTCACGATATCCCTGAAGGTGTAACTGTCGAAACTCCATCGCAGACTGAAGTAGTGGTCAGTGGAATTGATAAGCAGGCCGTGGGGCAGGTTGCGGCAGATATCCGGTCTTATCGGCCACCAGAGCCATACAAAGGCAAGGGTGTTCGTTATGTTGACGAATACGTTCTGATGAAAGAAGCGAAGAAGAAATAGGTCGCACAATGAATCTGGATAAAAAAAATACCCGTCTTCGTCGTGCCAAGCGCACAAGGGCGAAGATCAAGCAGCTTGGTGCGGCTCGTCTCTCAGTTCATCGAACCTCTAAGCACATGTATGCACAAGTGATCGACTCTGAAGGCAAAGTAGTTGCTCATGCAACGACACAACAGAAAGATATACTTGCTGGTCTAAAATATACTGGCAATGTGGAAGCAGCGGCTGCCATCGGTAAAGCGATTGGCGAGAAAGCAGCAGCGAAGGGCATAACCGAGGTGGCTTTTGACCGATCCGGTTTTCAATACCATGGCAGAGTGAAAGCTCTGGCAGATGCCGCGCGTGAAGCCGGCCTTAAGTTTTAGACGGAACACATACGATGGCAGCACACGACTCTAACCAAAGCGCCGACGGCCTTATTGAAAAACTCGTTGCGGTAAATCGCGTAGCGAAAGTAATCAAGGGTGGACGTCAGTTTGGATTTACCGCATTAACCGTAGTGGGTGATGGCGAAGGCCGCGTCGGTTTTGGTTACGGTAAGGCGCGTGAGGTTCCTGTTGCAATTCAAAAGGCAATGGAGAAAGCACGGAAAAACATGATTCGCGTAAACCTGAAAGACGGTACGCTTCAATACGCCTTAAACGGGCGTCA
This sequence comes from uncultured Granulosicoccaceae bacterium, assembly GCA_964574535.1. Classification (GTDB taxonomy): domain Bacteria; phylum Pseudomonadota; class Gammaproteobacteria; order Granulosicoccales; family Granulosicoccaceae. The sequence goes on from CAZNOB010000039.1 coordinate 8,231, forward strand.
CGGTGCTGCAAGAGTGTATATGCAACCTGCTTCTGAGGGGACCGGGATTATTGCCGGTGGTCCGATGCGCGCTGTGTTTGAAGCGGTTGGTGTTCGCAACGTATTGGCTAAAATCAATGGATCTAACAATCCGATCAACGTGGTTCGGGCGACTATTGAAGGCCTGGTGCATATGCAGTCACCAGCCAGTGTTGCTGCTAAACGCGGAAAATCGGTCGAAGAGATAGCGAATTAATTATGGCGGCTAAAATCAAAGTGACGATGACGCGTAGTGTTAACGGTCGTCTCAAAAAGCATCAGGCGTGCGCTCGCGGACTGGGTTTGCGGAGAATGCATCAAACTGTAGAAGTGCTCGATACTCCAGAGAATCGCGGCATGATCAACAAGATCCAGTACATGGTTCGGGTAGAGGAATAATCGATGGAACTTAATGATCTAAAACCAGCAGCGGGCAGTAAAACCCCTGCACGTCGTGTTGGACGTGGTATCGGTTCTGGCTTGGGAAAGACCTGCGGTCGTGGGCACAAGGGTCAACATTCCCGCTCGGGGGGCTACCACAAGGTAGGTTTCGAGGGTGGCCAGATGCCTATCCAGAAGCGCTTGCCAAAGTTTGGTTTCACATCTCGTAAGGGCCGATATGTTGCTGAAGTGAGATTGTCCGAGCTTGCGAAGTTTAGTGGCGAGGTAACTCTGGCTACATTGATTGAAGCCGGCGTTGTACCGATTCAGACCAAAAAGGCGAAAGTTATTTTGTCTGGGGAAATTTCAAACGCAGTGACATTGAATGGTGTTGTTGCGACCGCTGGTGCTGCTCGTGCGATAGAGCAGGCTGGCGGTTCAGTCGGAGCGTAACAGTGGCGTCAGCGGCAGATTCAATTGGTGGCATAGGCAAGTCGGTCGAATTACGACAGCGGCTTTTGTTCGTGTTACTCGCACTGGTGATCTTCCGCATCGGTACACATATCACCATCCCGGGCGTGGACCCTAAAGTGATGGCAGCGCTGTTTGAACAACAGCGTGGTGGTATACTCGACATGTTCAACATGTTCGGGGGTGGCGCATTAAGCCGAATGTCGCTGTTTGCATTAGGTGTGATGCCTTATATATCTGCATCGATCATTATGCAGCTTCTGACGCACGTTGTCCCTTCTTTGGAACAGTTGAGGAAAGAGGGTGAAAGCGGCCGAAAAGTCATCACGAAGTACACCCGATATGGCACATTGGTGCTGGCGAGCGTACAGGCTGTTGGTGTTTGTATCGCACTTCAGTCGCAGCAGGCCGCTGGTGCTCCACTTGTGTATCTGGGTGGGTTAGGTTTTGTATTAACCGGGGCGGTTTCACTAGTGACCGGCACTATGTTTTTAATGTGGCTGGGCGAACAAGTCACCGAGCGCGGTATTGGTAACGGTATTTCGATCCTTATATTCGCAGGTATCGTTTCAGGCCTGCCTGCGGCAATTGGTGGCACACTTGAATTAGCCCGCACTGGTGAGTTGTCGTCACTGATTTTACTAATTCTTGTGATTTTAACAGTGGCTGTAACTGCTTTTGTTATTTTTGTAGAGCGCGGTCAACGTCGGATCACAGTGAATTATGCCAAACGTCAGCAGGGTCGTAAGATGTTTGCAGGTCAGCAAAGTCATTTGCCATTGAAGTTAAATATGGCCGGGGTTATCCCACCGATTTTTGCCTCCAGCATTATTTTATTCCCCGCCACAATGGGAGACTTTGCGTCAAGTGCAACGCAGATGACCTGGTTACAAAATATTGTTTCTACTTTGCAGCCGGGGCAACCACTTTATGTGTTGTTATACGCAGCGGCGATTATATTCTTTTGTTTCTTCTATACCTCGCTGGTTTTTAATGCACGTGAAACAGCTGACAATTTGAAGAAGTCAGGTGCGTTCATCCCTGGTATCAGACCTGGTGAACAAACCGCTCGTTATATCGATGGTGTGCTGACACGCTTGACGCTTGTCGGTGCTATGTATATTACTTTGGTGTGTTTACTCCCTGAATTTCTAATTCTGTGGTGGAATGTACCGTTTTATTTTGGCGGAACTTCGCTGCTGATTATTGTGGTCGTGATAATGGATTTCATTTCACAGGCGCAAGCTCACATGATGAGTCATCAGTACGATAGCCTTGTAAAAAAGGCCAATCTGAAAGGATCCCGTGGATCTAAGAGCTAGTTTCATTTTATTCACTCGTAGCCGCCCGGTTGCGAAAAGACATTCAGGTGCAGCATGAAAGTTAGAGCATCAGTTAAGAAAATTTGTCGTCGATGCAAAGTCATTAAGCGACATGGAGTGATCCGTGTGATTTGTTCGGATCCGCGTCACAAGCAGAGACAGGGCTAATGGCAACTAAGATAAAGGGCAGTTTGTAATGGCACGTATTGCTGGAATAAATATACCGGTAAACAAGCACACATGGGTGGCTTTGACATCTATCTATGGCGTAGGTCGAACTACTGCCTATAAGGTTTGTGCAGACGCAGGCGTTGATCCAACGATCAAAGTCAAAGACCTCGCAGAGCCGCAAGTTGAAGAGCTGCGTACCCAGATTGGCAAGCTAACAGTTGAAGGTGATCTTCGCCGTGATGTGAACATGAACATCAAACGCTTGATGGATCTCGGTAGCTACCGAGGCATTCGTCATCGCCGTGGACTGCCAATGCGCGGTCAACGCACGCAAACTAATGCACGTACCCGGAAGGGTCCTCGTCGCCCGATAAAGAGATAGAAGCATGGGCCAGAAGACTACCAAGAAAAAACCCAATCGCGTTGTCACTGATGGTATTGCGCATATCCATGCGTCATTCAACAACACAATCGTTATGATCACAGATCGTCAGGGAAATGCCCTTGCGTGGGCGACAGCCGGTGGGTCCGGTTTTCGCGGATCAAGAAAAAGTACTCCTTTTGCCGCACAGGTTGCTGCTGAAAGGGCAGGGACAGTTGCACTTGAATACGGCATGAAGAATCTTGACGTTAAAGTTAAGGGACCAGGGCCGGGTCGTGATTCTGCAGTTCGGTCGCTAAATGCGGTTGGCTTTAAAATCACCAACATCCTCGATGTGACCCCAATTCCACACAACGGATGCCGGCCGCCTAAGCGCCGTCGCGTCTAAAGGAGTTTATTGTGGCTAGATACATAGGTCCAAAGTGTAAGTTAAGTCGTCGTGAAGGCACTGATTTATACCTGAAATCAGGTATGCGTCCGCTCGATTCCAAGTGCAAGATGGATACACCTCCTGGTCAACAGGGAGCGAAACGCGCTCGTTTGTCTGACTATGCACTACAATTGCGTGAAAAGCAGAAGTTGCGGCGCATGTATGGCGTTTTAGAAAAGCAATTCCGTAACTACTACAAGGAAGCTGCACGGATAAAGGGCTCAACAGGTGAAAACCTGCTGTCACTGCTGGAAGGGCGCCTTGATAACGTGGTTTATCGCATGGGGTTTGGTTCTACTCGTGCAGAAGCACGTCAACTGGTGGCGCACAAAGCGATCACTGTTGATGGCCGAATCGTCAACATCGCCTCTTATCAGGTGAAGCCAAACCAGGTGGTTGGTATTCGGGAAAGAGCAAAGAAGCAGGCACGAATCACTGATGCCCTGCAATTGGCCAAACAGCGTAATATTCCAGGCTGGATGGACGTCGACGAGAAAAAAATGGAGGGTGTTCTAAAATCTCTGCCAGATCGAAGTGATTTGCCTGCAGAAATCAACGAATCACTCGTTGTGGAACTCTACTCCAAGTAAAGAGAACAAGCTCATGGGTGCGATGCAATCAGAATTTTTAAAGCCTAGAATTGTCGATGTTTCAGCGGTTAACGACTGCCACGCCAAAGTGACTCTCGAGCCGCTAGAGCGTGGATTCGGGCACACGCTGGGGAATGCGCTGCGTCGCATTCTTCTGTCGTCAATGCCGGGTGCTGCGGTCGTTGAGGCCGAGATCGAAGGTGTTTTACATGAATACACTACTATCGAGGGCGTACAGGAAGATGTGCTCGATATATTGCTGAATCTCAAAGAAGTAGCGATTGTGCTTCATTCTAAAGAAGAAGCGAACTTGACCCTGAAGAAAAAAGGGCCCGGAGTAGTAACTGCGGCTGACATAAGCGTGGATCACGACGTTGAGATCAAAAACCCTGAGAAGGTGATTTGTAATCTGACTAAAAATGGTGAAATATCAATTACCATGAAGGCGCGTGCGGGTCGCGGGTACGAGCCAGCTACTCATCGAACCGTTGAAGAAGGCGAAAATCGCCCAATTGGCGCATTGCAACTGGATGCGTCTTTCAGTCCGGTATCAAAGGTTGCCTATAACGTCGAGAGCGCTCGTGTGGAACAGCGAACTGACCTGGATAAGCTGATCATCGATCTTGAAACCAATGGTACGATAGATCCGGAAGAAGCTATCCGTAAAGCAGCAACTATTCTTCAGGAGCAATTGTCAGTATTTGTTGAGCTTGAAGCGGAGACTGGTGAAGAGAAAGTCGATGAGACTACCTCTGATATTGATCCGATTCTGTTGCGCCCAGTGGATGATCTCGAACTGACTGTGCGTTCTGCGAACTGCCTGAAAGCCGAAAATATTTACTACATCGGTGACCTGATCCAGCGCACCGAGGTTGAGCTTCTGAAGACACCAAATCTGGGTAAGAAATCATTGACGGAAATCAAGGATGTACTTGCACAGCAGGCGTTGTCATTGGGTATGCGGCTCGAAAGCTGGCCGCCACCAGAGCTGGCTCGTCCACGCGAAGGTATGAAAAAGTAACAGGCCAGCGGCCTTTTGGTCGCTGACTTGAAAGCACAATTTGCTGGTGAGAAAATTCGCTTTGCCGGATTTTCCAAGAACCGTTTTTAAAGGGTATGTGAGATGCGACACGCTAAGAGTGGTCGAAAACTAAACCGTAATAGCAGTCATAGAAAAGCCATGTACAAAAATATGGCGACTTCTTTCCTGAATCACGAAGCGATAAAAACAACTTTGCCTAAGGCAAAGGAGCTTCGTCGAGTTGTGGAGCCGCTGATCACTATGGCGGGCAATGATAGCGTTGCTAACCGACGTTTGGCGTTTAGCAGGTTACGTGACAAGGAAGCAGTTGGAAAACTGTTCAGTGAGCTTGGTCCCAGATTTAAAGAACGACCCGGTGGTTATACCCGCATTTTAAAATGCGGTTTCCGACAGGGCGATAAAGCACCAATGGCGATTATCGAATTGGTTGAAAAGTCAGAGCCAGTAAGCGCAGAATAAATTAAAGCGTATTGGTAGAGAATAGAAAAGGCCCTTCGGGGCCTTTTTTTTTGATGCTTTTTTCATCTGTTGTCAGTCTGCTGATTCCTGATGCCATGGCGTTTTGACTGATAATTTTTATTTTGTCCTGCTAATCTTTTTCTTTTTAGCTGACAGCGTTTTCTTTTTACCACTGGTTTTTTTAGCTGACTTTTTGGCTGTGAAAAAACGTTTTAAATAGTCACCTGTGACTGATTCGGGGTTTGTCGCTATCTGTTCTGGCGTGCCGGTGGCAATTATTCGCCCACCTCCATCACCGCCATCAGGCCCCAGATCTATCACCCAGTCACATGCCTTGATAACATCAAGGTTGTGCTCTATCACAACTATTGTGTTACCTCGATCGCGCAGACTATGGAGTACTTTGAGTAGTTGCTCAATATCATGGAAGTGTAAACCGGTGGTGGGTTCATCCAGGATATACAGCGTTTGTCCGGTATCGCGTTTAGATAGTTCACGTGATAGTTTGATACGCTGGGCTTCTCCTCCGGACAGCGTGGTTGCTGACTGACCCAGAGTGACATAAGACAGTCCGACATCCATCAGGGTATTTAGTTTTCTAGCCACCGCAGGGATGGGCTGAAAAAACTCACAAGCCTCTTCGATGGTCATGTCCAGAACTTCGGATATATCTTTGCCTTTGTATTTTATATCCAGAGTTTCGCGCCCGTAACGCTTGCCCTGACAAACATCGCACATCACATACACATCGGGTAAAAAGTGCATTTCAACTTTGATTAAGCCATCGCCCTGACAGGCTTCGCAACGGCCGCCTTTTACATTGAAGCTGAAGCGTCCGGATTTGTATCCGCGCGAGCGAGATTCCTGAGTACCGGCGAACAAATCTCTGACCAGTGAAAAAATACCCACATATGTGGCCGGGTTAGATCGCGGTGTGCGTCCGATAGGGCTTTGATTGATCTCTACAATTCGATCAATCTGCTGTAGCCCTTCGATTGATGTGACCGGGGCAGGTTGTGTGCTGGCTCGATTAAGTTGTTGTGCCGCATATCGATAGAGGGTGTCGTTGATCAGTGTTGATTTACCAGAGCCCGAGACACCGGAAACACACGTAAACAGACCAATCGGCAGGCTGACATCGACGTTGCGAAGATTGTTCCCACTTGCACCGGTGATGTTGATTTGTGCCTTCTTGTTTTGCATAGCGGGTTTAGGGATGGCAATTGCCTTACGTCCTGATAAATAGTCGGCAGTAAGCGAATTTTTATTGTTAAGTATTTCGTCAGGCGAACCTGCGGCGACAATTTCACCGCCAGCCTTGCCTGCACCCGGACCAATATCGACCACATAGTCAGCGCTACTGATGGCATCTTCATCGTGTTCAACCACAATAACGGTGTTACCAAGATCACGCAGGTAATTGAGAGTTTGCAGCAGCTTATCGTTGTCGCGCTGGTGTAAACCGATCGACGGTTCATCAAGCACGTACAATACTCCCATGAGTCCCGCACCAATTTGACTGGCCAGCCTGATCCGTTGCGATTCGCCACCGGATAATGTATTCGCACGTCGATCCAGCGACAGGTAGTTCAGTCCAACATTAATCAGAAACTGTAATCGCTGATTTATTTCGATGAGGATTTTTGCACCAATTTCCTTTTTGTTGCCGTCAAGCTTAAGACTGTCGATGAGTAACTTAGCTTCGGCAATTGAAAGAGAGGAGATCTCATGAATTGGATAGTCGTTGATAAATACATTGCGTGCCGATTTGTTGAGGCGGGCACCCTCACAACTTTTGCATGGGCGGTTCGATAAATACTTGGCTATTTCGGTACGAACGGCGCTTGAATCTGTTGATTTATAGCGTCGTGACAATGTATTCAGAACGCCTTCAAATTTGTGTTTCCGTGTGCGGTTTCGACCCTTGGCGGTGAGGTGTTTAAATTCAATAGCTGTGCCGCCACTGCCATTGAGAACGGCTTCTCTGTGCTCTTTTTTGATCTTGTTAAATGGGGCATCGACATCGAAACCATAGTGTTTTGCCAGTGACTCCATCATTTGGAAGAAAAATTTATTTTTCTTATCCCAGCCTCGAATTGCACCCTCTGCCAGACTTTTCGATGGATCAGGGATTAATTTTTCTGTATCGATAAATTGATCACCCCCCAGGCCATCGCAGGCCTCACATGCACCCTGTGGACTATTAAACGAGAATAGTCTCGGTGATAATTCAGTCACTGCGTGGTCACAGATTGGACATGAATACTTATTTGAAAATAACAGTTCGTCTGGTGCGTCACTGCCAGCGTCCAGCGGGGCAACAATCGCCAGTCCATCGGCCAGAGATAAAGCTGTTTCAAGTGATTCTGCAAGGCGTAATCGAAGATCTTCTTTGATACTGAATCGATCAATCACTGCTTCCAGCGTGTGTTTTTTGCGAGCGTCTAAAGTGATGCTGTCATCAAGTGGATGTACCACGCCATCAATACGTACCCGCAAATAGCCCTGTGCTCTAAGCTCGGTCAATAGCTGACTGTGTTCGCCCTTCCGATCCTGGATCACTGGTGCCAGCAACATCATTCGGCTGCCTTTCGGCAGAGCCAGCACGTGATCCACCATTTCCGAAATGGTCTGCGCCGCCAGATCAATTTTATGTTCAGGACATCGCGGGGTTCCAATACGCGCATACATGAGGCGCAGGTAGTCATGGATCTCGGTTGTTGTGCCTACGGTTGAGCGAGGGTTGTGACTGGTGGATTTTTGCTCAATTGCAATCGCCGGTGAAAGGCCCTCGATTGTGTCGACATCGGGTTTGTCCATCACGGACAAAAACTGCCGGGCATAAGTAGACAGTGACTCCACGTATCGGCGCTGACCTTCGGCAAAAATGGTATCGAAGGCGAGCGATGATTTGCCTGAGCCCGACAAGCCCGTAATGACAATCAACTGATCACGCGGCAGATCAATGCTGATATTCTTCAGGTTGTGAGTGCGCGCGCCGCGTATCCTGATTTTGTCCATACAGCTGGGCCTGCTTCAATATTTAACGGATTGCCACTACCGGGTTGGTGCTGCGTTTCCGCGAGCTATCCGCTACTATACCGTGATCCGTCCTTGCAACATAAGCACTAAAAATCCGGCCCGTGATACAACGAAGCGCCGGCGCCTGGTGTGTTTGGAAAAAGTCTTTGGCTGCATTTACCCCGCTGGAACGTCGTGCCGCGACGTCACTGAGTCTCGTCTACGCCACTCGTATGATGGGGCTGTTTCTGTTACTACCGGTAATGAGTATTCTGGGGCAGGACCTTACCGGTGCCACTCCGCTGTTGATTGGTTTAGCTCTCGGTGTTTACGGCCTGTTCCAGGCGGTGTTGCAGATACCATTTGGTTTGATATCAGATCGCTATGGTCGCAAACCGGTCATCTATTTTGGCTTGCTTTTACTCGTTGTCGGTAGTCTTGTTGCTGCTGCAAGTGACTCTATCTGGGGAGTGATAGCGGGTCGAGCTCTGCAGGGGGCAGGGGCCATTTCTGCGGCAGTGATGGCGCTGGCTGCTGATTTATCGCGCGATAATCAGCGGACTAAAATGATGGCTATTATCGGAGCATCAATTGGTCTGTCATTTATTGTTTCGATTATGCTTGGCCCGGCCCTGATGACAGCAGTCGGACTGTCGGGAATATTCCTGGTAATTGCTTTGTCGGGAATTGTTGGTGGATTGCTAGTGCACTTCGCCGTGCCGGAACCGCAGGGTGGTCAGCAAATTCATAATCGTGACTTCTCCGTCAGTATAGGTCAGCTGGGGGCGATCATTGCACACCCACAACTGCGTCGGCTGGATATTGGTATCCTGGTGTTGCACCTGCTGATTACAGCCACCTTTGTAAGCGTGCCGTTGGGTCTACTGCAGCGCGAAATTCCTGTATCAGAACACTGGCTGGTTTATCTGACAGCCTGTGGTGCGTCGCTGTTGATTATGGTGCCACTGATTGGTCTTAGTGAGAGTGGCTGGGGGATACGACGGGTAATGACTCTGTCGATTGTCGGGCTCGCTATTGCTGAAGTACTGATCGGTGTAGTGGGCGCCAACTGGTGGAGTGTGGTGTTTGCCATCACTTTGTTTTTTGGCTTTCTCAATGTACTCGAATCTATGTTGCCGTCTCTGGTATCACGCATTGCACCGGTGGCGGCTCGTGGCAGTGCGATGGGGGTTTATTCTACCAGTCAGTTTTTTGGGGCGTTTCTGGGTGGCGTGCTGGGTGGCTGGATGGTAGGTCAAATCGGTTTACAGAATGCGCATCTGGTGCTGGGCGGGCTCTGTCTCGTCTGGTTGTTTGCGATCAGAGGTTTGGAAGAGCCAGCTCGCACTTCAAGCTACCAGATCTCTCTTGGTCCACATTCGATACATCATAACCTGGAGCAAAAATTACGCGAAGTTCCGGGAGTGGTTGATGTTTCTTTTATGAAAGATGAACCGGTGGCGTATTTGAAAATTAACCGCAAACAACTGGATGAAGAAGCCTTACAGCGGTGCGTGTCAATGTCGGCGGCGACAGATAGCACTTAAGAAGTCTGCGACGCCGATTGAGGACACGGATCTGCCTGTAAAAATTTATTCGCAAAGTCGGCCGAAGGGATGGCACGCGAACTCAAAAATCCCTGGTAAAAATCGCAGCCGCGCATCATAAGAAAATCCAGTTCTTCCTGTTTATCAATGCCTTCAGCTACCACGGTCTTGCCCAGCTTGTGAGATAGATCGATTATAGAATTAGTAATGGCTTTGTTTTCTTCACAGTTGAATAGATTATCAATAAAGCTTTTATCGATTTTTATGTGGTCAATCGGATGCTTTTTCAGATAGAGAAATGAGCCATAGCCGGTACCAAAATCATCTATCGCGATCTTGACACCCAGACCTGAAATGTCTTGCAGCAAATGACATTCACTGACGTATTCATCAAGGAGTGCGGTTTCAGTGATTTCAAGCACAAGGCGGTCAGCAGGCAGACCCGAGGAATCCAGAATACGTTTAAGCTTATTGAGGAAATGACGGTCACGCAGCTGCAAGCTTGAAACGTTAACTGAGACGGTGGTGTCCAGCGCGTTGTAATCGCGCCGCCACTGAGCCTGCTTATGGCACGCTTGTGACAGCACCCATTCCCCGACCTGGTTTATCAACCCTCTGTCTTCCAGTAGTGGAATAAAAATATTTGGTGAAATTGTACCGAGGTGAGGGTTTTTCCATCGTAGCAGAGCCTCTGAACCACAGATCTCATTGCTTAGCACATTGAGTTGCGGTTGATAAAATACCCTGAATTCCCCTTTATCAAGTGCGGTATGCAGATGGCTGCTGACGATTAACTTTGCACGGTTCTTGGCAGTTAGCTCATGACGGTGAAACTGCACAGTATTCCCGCTGCGTTTTTTTGCGTTATACATGGCGACGTCGGCTTGCTGAATAAGCTTATCCGGGGTGATTCCTGGCTTTGAAATAGAGATACCGAGACTTGCGGTGACGTATACAGTTTCTTTAGCAACGACAATGGGCTTTCGTATCGCTTCCAGGATATCCTTTGCGACTTTTACGGCTCGCTCTTCACCTTCGTCTTCTTTGACAATTACGGTGAATTCATCGCTACCCAGCCTTGCCAGTAAGTCGGTAGGCTTGATGCAATGATTGATGCGTTGGCTGACTTCCGAAATCAGGCTATTACCGAGTGTATGGCCAAGTGTATCGTTGATCAGCTTAAAGCCATCAAGATCGATAAACACGAGTGCAAAACGCCCGGCGGTCTCCGGGTCCAGTGCTGACTGCAGTTCTTGCAGCAACAGACTTCGGTTGGGCAGGCCGGTGAGCGCGTCGTACAGCGATAATTGTTCAAGCGTCTCATTGGTAGTGCGCTGGGCTGTTATATCGGTGAAGGTACACAGGCAAGTGATAAACGACCCGTTGTCCCCATAAATTGGTCTTGCCTGAAAACCCGCCCACAATGGCTTGTTATCTGAGCCGGCGTCTTTCAAGCGGCAATCAGTTTGACTGGGTTGTTTATTTTGTATCGCTTGCTGGTAAGCGTTGCGTACCTCATCTACGTCGCTGGTGTGTACAGCGTCTAGCCAGTTCTCAGAGGTTACATTCTTGCTGAGTTGTTGCCAACCCGGGTTCGAATACAGCGTATTTCCCGATTGGTCCAGCAATAAAATAGCGGGTGAGGGTAGTTCGCTAATTATTCTTTCGAGTGTACAAGCGTTGATGCAGAGTTTACCGGAGTCACTGCTTTTTTTTAGCAGGTCGGTTAGATAGTCGCTGACTTTCGCTGCTGCAGATCGTTTCTTTCGGGGTTGAATCATGGTTGAGCTGTGACCGCAATAATTGACTCGAAAAACTGATTTCTAATGACAAACGGGAAAATTCGCCAGGTTGTTAAATTACAACAAGGCATTCCCGCTTAAAATCTAGTTTGTTTGCGGAATAAGTCAAAGAAGATAGCGTAATAACACGGTAATCGTCCAAAAAACAGGTGCTAACTGATAACAGATAATTGTCATGTCAATATGTTTTTGTTCACTGGGGAATGGTCAACTTACTGAACAATTCCACTGTAGATGTATCAGACTGTAAATTATCGTTGTTTGTAGTACCTTTTTGTATAGGTGGGTCCGGTATTGCCGTTAGCCGGGCATACTTGATGCCTGACGAATAACGGTAGAGGAATCACCAGATCCCTATATGTGAAACAATGAAAACCATAGATAAAATTAGAAAAATATCCCTTGGCGCAGCATTGGCTGGAACCATCGCCATACTGGCTGCAAACGCTATGGCGGCTCCTGATGATCACACTGTTATTGTTCGCAATGCACAAACCGTCAAGGAGATTGTTAATGCGGAACTGCAGTCCGCGCGCTTTGCTGAACAAATAGCCAGCTATAACGGTATCCCTAACATCAGCACTATTCTGCCGGTGGGGGCAAAGCTTGCCATTCCGCGTCCCTATATGAAATCGTTAGATTTCGGGCGCATTGCCTTTGTAAAGGGCGATGTCCTGCATTCTCAGACTGATCTGGTTGTAAATCCCCCTGCCAGAGGGGCTCTGGTTCGCAATGGTGATGTTTTCCAGACAGGGCTGGATGGATTTGTCAGCCTTAGCTTTAATTCTGGTGCGCGCGTCAATCTGCAACCTGAATCCCGGGTGCTTATCAACAATATCGATTGCGCGAAAGCAGCGATTAAATGTGTTATCTCGGTGAGTGCCACAAAGGGTCAGGTGCACAGTGAAATTACGCCGCGTCCCGAAGGTCAGCCACCAGTTAAATTTTCGGTTGATACTCCGTTTTTAACCGCCGCTGTGCGCGGGACGGCGTTTTATGTTGATATCAGCAAGGCAGAAAATCGGATCGGTGTTACCCAGGGGCTGGTTGCCACAGACAGCGCCGGAGCCCAAAATGAATTACCCCGTGGTAAAGGCCTGAGTGCAAAGCCTGGCGTGGCAGCAAAAGTAGTAGACCTGCTTGAGCCGCCTGTGCTCAGTGTACAATCCGACATCCTGCTTGTGAGTGCTGAAGACTCTATCACCTGGGGCGCAATTGAAGGCGCGAAATCATATCAGGCGAGCATAGCTAATGATCAATCGATGTCAGAACCCGTCTTTGTTACACAAACTGAAAAACAGAGTGTGTCTGCCGAGCTCGCAGCCGGAGACTATTATTTAAATGTTTCGGGTGTTGATGAAAACAGTTTTATCGGTTTGCCCGCGAGTGTAAAAATTAACTACGCAGAAATCACCGAGACCGAACAGCCCCGCCTGGTAATCGTTCGTCGCGGGGCACAGGTGGAGTTATCTATGCCTGATCATGAGGGGGCGATGCAACTACTGATTGGCAATTCAATTGATTCTGAGGAATTTGCTTCACGTACGCTAGCCAATGCGGCTGAGTTGTTGACACTTGATCTTGATGAGTCCAGGGACTGGGTATTCAGGGCTCGTAAAATCACTGGTGCCCATCAGGTATCTGCGTATAGTGACTACTATGTGCTGGGTGCCGAGTAGCACAAACCCGCTGTTCAAATTACAGTAACGCAGTTAACTTCAATTGGGTGAGCCCGGTCTGTTAGTAGAGGTCTTACTACCAAATAAAAAGGACCAAACGTTGGCGAGCCAAACAAATACAAGAACACTTTTTTTTTCAGCTTTAGCGCTGGTGTTGATTGCCGCTGTAGCGTGGTTTTTTCTCTCCGCGAATCAGTCGCCGGAACCCGTAGCTGGTGTCGGACAGACTAACGGCGAAGCGTTACAGGAAGGTGTGCACTACCGAACTTTAAAATCACCAATAGCCAACAGCGAAACGAAAACTCCTGACAGCAAAATCTCTGTGCTGGAGTTTTTCTGGTATGGATGTCCGCATTGCCAATCCTTTGAACCACGTGTGAGAGATTGGCTGAAAACAGCCCCTGATGATGTAGAGTTTACCCAGATGCCCGTTGCATGGAACGATGCAACCCGGCTTCATGCTGCCGTATTTTACGTGGCAGATAAAGCCGAAAATACTGAGGCATTACACGATAAATTATTTGCAAGCATTATTGGCTTGCGGCAGCAGCGAAACCTAGGCAATCAACTGCAGAAAATTGCCTCAGAATTCTCTGGTCATGGTGTTGAAGAGAGCACAGTGCAGCAAAAAGTCGCAGCACCCCAAGTGAAAGCTGATGTCGAAAAAGCTGAGAAGATCATGCGTCAGGCAGATGTATCGTCCACTCCTACTGTAGTGGTCGACGGACGCTGGGCGGTTCTCAATAATGATGTTGTCGGCAGGATGGGCACGTTTGCTGTGGTGGATTCCCTTATCGCCCGAGCCCGTACTGAATAGTGACTACTCGATCCTGAATTCTAGATTTTAAGCGCTGTGGTTTTCTTCAGGCATTCCATCGATAAGCTCGAGGTCACATTGTGAAGTTTCACTTGCGCGATCAGTTCTTTGTAGAAGCGATCAAAGTCTGACGGGCTTTGTACCTGCACTTTCAACAGATAGTCGATATCACCCGTGAGGCGATGGGCTTCCAGAATCTCTGGCATTGTCACCACAGCGGCGGCAAATTTCTCAAGCCAATCAGGCTCATGTTGATCAGTTTTTACCGCAACAAAGAAGGTTTCCTCCAGACCGATAGTTCGAGGATTGACCAGAGCCACCTGCCGCTCGATTACCCCTGATTTTCTAAGTTTCTGAATTCTTGACCAGACAGGTGTCTTGGAAGAGCCCAGTTTCTTCGCCAAAGCGTCCATTGAAACGGTTGCATCAGCCTGTAATTCGCGGAGGATTTTTCGATCCAGATCGTCTAGTTTGTGCATTGTTCCGTCCAGTTGGGTTATTTTAAGAAAAAATTCCAGAAATTGACCTGTAAAACGCCGATAAACCTTATATGCGCCGTTGTATTGCCATTCTATTGGGAAAATGTTCCGATGGCTATATTGAATACGAAAGTGAAAACATCTTCGTATAAACACTCCTCATGAGGCGAATATGAACGAATTTCAGGTAATGGCAAGTAATGATCTGCGCAGCGGTCGAGTGATCTATCTCACTGCCAATGGCTGGTCAGATGATCTGCACACGGCCAGTCGCTTAGACAGCGAAACCGCACTGGAAGCCGCAAGGCAGCGTGCTGAGCTGGCGTTGCAGGACAATCAGGTGATAGACCCCTATCTGGTGCAAGTGACAGAGGACGATTATCAGCCGACGCATATTCGCGAACAGATACGTTATAGCGGACCCACCTGCCTGCCGTTGTCGGGCGGGACTGAAACTAATCGGATTGCCGGTTAGCAGGACCTAAGCTATGTATCAGTATGATGACTATGATCAATCAGTGGTGGAAGCGCGCTCACAGGAATTTCGATCTCAGGTGAATCGTCGCCTGGCGGGAACCTTGAGCGAAGAAGAATTCAAACCTCTGCGATTGATGAATGGACTCTATTTGCAGTTGCACGCTTACATGTTGCGTGTGGCTATTCCCTATGGGGTGTTGTCTGCGAATCAAATGGTTCAGCTAGCTGCTATTGCCGATAAGTATGATCGCGGCTATGGGCACTTTACGACGCGGCAGAATATACAATTTAATTGGCCGCAGTTGGTCGATACTCCTGATATTCTCGACGCCCTGGCAGAAGTACAAATGCATGCGATTCAGACCAGTGGCAATTGTATTCGCAATGTGACTACTGATCCGTTTGCAGGTGTAGCTGCTGATGAAATTGTTGATCCCCGGCCAGTTTGTGAATTGTTAAGGCAGTGGTCCACCTTCATGCCGGAATTTTCATTTCTGCCACGCAAGTTTAAATTTGCGGTCACCGGCGCAAAGAATGATCGTGCTGCGATAAAGTTTCATGATGTAGGAATACAGCTTAAGCACGGTAGCGAAGGGCAGGTTGTTGCTGATGTCTGGGTGGGTGGCGGACAAGGGCGCACACCGCGTATAGCGCAATTACTTAAAGCCGACGTCACACTTGATGAATTACTGCCATACCTTGATGCACTGATGCGCGTTTATAATCTGTATGGTAACCGCGACAACAAATACAAAGCGCGAATTAAAATTCTCGTTGCATCACTGGGGTTAGAGGTCTTTGCCGAAAAAGTAGAAACCGAATATCAACAGACAGACCGAAAACGGTTTGTCGGTGTGATGCAGGAATATGCACGGATAGAAAACGCTGTCATTAAGCCGACCTACCAGGAGAACATCGATGATACTGACTTTTCAGATGTTATTAAGCGTTACCCTGAGTTCAATCGCTGGTTAAAAACCAATGTTTTTAAGCATAAACAAGCCGGATATAGTATTGCTGTTGTATCGCTTAAGCCGTACGAAGGTATCCCCGGTGATGCCACTTCGGACCAGATGCGACTGTTGGCAACAATGAGTGAAACATATTCAGGCAGTGAACTGCGTGTGACTCATCGACAAAACATTGTATTGCCCCATGTAAAGACGCAAGACCTCTACACACTGTGGGAAACGTTGCGTTCTGCCGGATTGGCTACAAGTAATATTGACCATCCCAGTGATATAATTGCCTGCCCGGGGCTTGATTATTGCGCCCTCGCTAAAGCGCGTTCAATACCCGTAGCGCAGGAAATATCAGCAGTCGTCAAAAAGACAGAACAAACCGAAAATCTCAATGGCTTAAGCATCAATGTTTCCGGCTGTATTAATGCATGTGGTCATCATCATGTGGCCAGCATCGGGATTCTGGGGCTTGAGAAAAATGGTGCCGAGACCTATCAGGTGACACTGGGGGGGCGCAACGGAATGGATGCATCCGTTGGTAAGGTGCTTGGACCGGGTCTTAGCGGGGCGCAAGTGCCCGGCACGGTAAATAAATTAGTAGATACCTGGCTGGAACATCGTAATAAGGGCGAGAGTTTCTCTGATACCTACGATCGAGTGGGGAAAAAAATATTTTCGGAGGCCGCTTATGCTTCTGCTTAGCGATGACAGTGTCACACCCATATCGCATGCTGACCGTCAGTTGCAGTTTGAACAATCGGTAGCACTGGACGGTGCAACAGATCCGACAACATTGACGGATGCTGTGGTGGCTTCACCTGCGATAGAGATAAATCTGCCGGCATTCAATGATGGACGCGGATTTTCGCTTGCCAGGTATCTGCGGCTTAATAAAAAATACACCGGCGTCTTACGTGCAACCGGTAATATGCTGCCGGATCAACTGCAGGCAATTATCCAGTTGGGATTTGACGAAGTTCTTGTGGGTGATGTTAATCTAGCCAGGCACAGCGAGCAGGACTGGCTTGGTGCCCATCGACGCCTCACTGACCTTTCGGCAAGCTTGCCAGCCTATGTGGAAAATGAAAACGGACGGCAATCTATCTGGTCTGGAAGAATTACCGCAGCTCAATGAGTTGTATGACCAGGTCCTCGTAAAATCAAAGTGCCGGTATAAACCGGTGTAATGAGAGTGCGGGGGTGGAAAACTACAATTACCTTCAAGTGCGAAACTACTGGTTCAGCTTTTACAGGGACCGGTGGATGCGCCGATCGTCAACCTGGCTTCCAGTAATTCAGTGATCGGTCCATTGGCTGGATTATCGATGATATCGATGAGCATTTGTGCGGCGCGAGCGCCTGCATCGCGCACGGAAGATCGAGTAGCGGTGAACTGAGGGGTGTCGCCGTTGTTGTGGAAAAACGAAAGTTCATCATCGTGAATAATCACAGAGATATCTTTACCCATCTTAAGGCCGGCGTTGTGTATCGCGCGTCGCACACCAAGTGCGCCAACGTAAGACGACACCAAAAACGCTGTAGGTCTGTTTGCTTGTGCTAATGCGTCGGAGGCAGCATTAAAACCGTTGGCTTCAGTCAGATCGCCTGAGTACATGAAATCTTCAGTGGCCTGAAGTCCTTCGTCCCCCAGTGCATCACAGAAACCTTCACGCCGCCGTCTGGCGAAGTTCAGCGTTTCCCGCCCGTTGATCAGAGAGATGTTTTGATGTCCAAGGTCTATCAACAGTTTAGTTGCCTGATAAAACGCGCGTCTGTTATTGATGTCAATCCATGAATAGCTGCTGCTGTCGTTGTAGCTGTCTCGTCCATGAAGAACGAACGGCAGGCCGAGGTTCTGCAGCAGTGGAATACGGGAGTCGTTAAATCGTGGGGCATGCACAATGACTCCGTCTACAGAGCCCTTTGAGGCAATGCTGCGATAGTTGGCTTCTTCGTCTTCGCTGTTGGCCATTGTCAGAATGAGTTCATAACCCTGAGAGGCATAGGTTTGGCTGGCACCGGCGATAAATTCTGCAAAGATCGGATTGAATACCTCGATATTCGAATGCATGGGAATAATGTGGCCAATCGCCATGGCCTTACCCGTAGCCAGGCTCATAGCCCGGGTGTTTGGGCGATAATTGTGTTTGAGTGCCGCCAGCTTAACCCGTTGACGTGTGTCTTCGTTGACTTCCGGGTAATCGTTCAGGGCTCGGCTGACGGTGGTCTGAGATAGTCCCAGTTGATTAGACAGCTGCTTGAGATTCATGCTTTTCACGAGAAAAATTTAAAGCGCTTTGGACGGGCATGTTAATGGGACGCAGCAGGGAGTTGCAAGTAAAAAACCTTTTTAAAACTTGTATTTCGAATCGTTTGTTCCAGTGTTGACAGTCATTAGCGCGTAGTTAATACTCGTTGTTCCAAGGCGCTTTGACGCCCTTCACGCTCCGGAGAAAGTTCTATGAAATTTAACCTGGGAACAGTAGCCAGTTTACTGGCTGCCGCCGCTTTGTTTGCAGGACCGTCGTATGCAGATTTTTGTGACACCCCTTCCAAGCTGGGTGATCTTGGCAATTTCGAAGGTGAGGTCATCACCATCATGGGTTCGTTGGAGGGCAAAGACGAAGAAATGATGACCAACACCGCCAATTGCTTTGCAAAAGCCACTGGTGCGGTGGTGAAGTACTCGGGCTCTCGTGATTTTGCCGCGCTTATCGTGGCCGATCTGCGATCCAACAACGCGCCTAATATCGCGATTTTTCCACAGCCCGGTCTGGCTGGTGATATGGCGAAAGAAGGACACTTGGTTCCGCTGGGTCAGGAATCAGCTGACTGGATGGCTGAAAACTATGGCGCAGGCCCTTCATGGGTGGCTCTGGGTACCTACGAAGACAAAGATGGCAAGGAAGATTTCTATGGCTTTGCCTACAAAATGGATTTGAAGTCGCTGGTTTGGTATTCCCCTGAACAGTTCGAGGATAACGGTTACGAAATTCCAGACACCATGGAAGGACTCATAGAGTTGTCTGACCAGATGGTGGAAGACGGCAATACGCCCTGGTGTATCGGCGTAGAGTCCGGCAACGCAACCGGCTGGACCGCGACCGACTGGATGGAAGATTTGATGCTGCGGACCACAACACCTGAGAACTATGACCGCTGGGTGTCGAATGACCTTCCGTTCAATAGCCCCGAAGTATTGAATGCGATGGAAGTGTACGGCCAGTTCTCACGCAATGATGACTATGTTGCCGGTGGTGCCTCTTCGGTGGCAACAACTTTCTTTGGCGATGCCCCGAAAGGTCTTTTTTCCAGTCCGGCATCCTGCATGATGCATCGTCAGGCTTCTTTCATTCCTGCTTTTTTCCCTAACAAGGGTGAAGAAGTAGCGAATGGTGAAGCAGACTTCTTCTACTTCCCTCCTTATGAAGAATCTGATCTGGGTAATCCGGTATTAGGTGCCGGTACACTTTGGACCATGACCAAAGATAGCCCGGCGACCCGTGCATTCTTTGAGTACATGAAAGAACCTGCTGCCCATGAAGCGTGGATGCAGCAAGGTACATTCCTGACTGCACACAAAGGTGCGGATCTGAGTGCTTATGCAACACCTGCACTGCGCAAGCAGGGAGAGATCCTGTCCAGTGCAACGACCTTTCGTTTTGATGCTTCTGATTTGATGCCGGGTGCGATTGGCGCCGGAGCATTCTGGTCAGAAATGACCGCATTCGCGAATGGTCAGGATGCGAAAACCACCGCCGACAACATTCAGTCAGCGTGGGACGCTATTAAGTAATTGTGCAGATTGACTGGCTTGCCAGTGATTAACAACTGCTATTGAGTCGGGCGCGCAAGTTCTTTGCGCGCCTCTTGTGTTCCGCCACTTTCTTTTTTCGGGTTCGACGCCGTATGGGTTCATACAGACCGATCATTGCCGGAAATGGTCTGGCCATCGCGCTCACCGTAATATTTGTTTTGCCTATTACCGGGGTGCTGGCGTATATCTCCACCTCGCCACTCGACAACTGGATGGTGCAATTTGGTACCTGGCTCCACGACACCAATGGATGGAAGTTCTCGACGTTTGATACGCAGCAGCGTTTTGCCAAGATAAGTTTCGCGATACGTTCAATCGTGATCGCGGTGGGTTTGTCCTTTCTGTATTACTGGCTGACGAACTGGTTGAATCAGGGGCTGGCGCGGGTTTCATCGAGAGGGTCTACTGGCAAAGAAACCTACATTATCGAAGCAATACAGCCATGGATCTTTGTCGGTCCTGCGCTGGTCTTGCTGTTACTGTTTTTATTTGTACCGGCGTTCTCAACACTTAGTCTCTCTTTTCAGGAGGCCGACGGCACACGCACTGTGCGTAACTATGCGTTCCTGTGGGACTCATCTGCACTGGGCTATGTGCAATTTCGTTATGCGATGCGCAACAGTCTGATGTGGCTTGTGCTGGTGCCCACCGTATGCATATCGTTAGGGTTGTTAATCGCTGTTCTGGCAGATTCCGTGCGCTGGGGAATCATTGCAAAGACTCTGATCTTTGTGCCGATGGCGATCTCCTTCGTTGGCGCTGCAGTCATTTGGCGAAATATTTTTGCAGGCGGTGGTATCCAGCCTCAGGAAGCCATCAATGGTCTGACGCCGTCTTATCAGATTGGTTTGCTCAAAGCTCTGCTTGGACATACCGCGGCCTATAACGAACCCTTGTACAGCTTAAAGTTCTGGGGCAACTTTTTCCTGATGTGGATTCTGGTTTGGGTACAGACCGGATTTGCCATGGTGATCTTTTCAGCGGCCCTGCGTGGTGTGCCTGAAGACACAATCGAAGCGGCAAAAATCGATGGCGCTAATCCGTTCCAGATGTTTTTCCGTATCAAGCTGCCACAGATTTATTCGACCGTGGTGGTGGTCTGGACCACGCTGGTGATCCTGGTGCTTAAAATGTTCGACATCCCCTATGCCTTGTCGGCTAACGATGACGATAAACTACTGCTTGCCACCATGATGGAGAACGCGCGTAACAACTGGTCAGTAGGTGGCGACAATGTTGAAAACCTGTTTGCGGCAATCGCCGTAATGCTGATGGTCACGGTGATCCCTAACATGATCTACAATGCACGTCGCATCCGGCGTGAACAAAAAGAACTCGGACATTGATAAAGGTGAATCGCTAATGGTTTGTCGCATTCGACGAGTGATCGCAAGAGCCTTATACCAATGACACGCACACTTAAGCATGTTGTCCTGGCGTTAATTGTCGTTATCTGGGTGATACCTTTTTTAGCGCTTGTTACTACATCACTGCGCTCAGAGACTGCCTCTAAAACGTCAGGCTTCTGGACTGCCTTTACGCCGACGGAGCTCGGTCACCGCTTTAGTACACACGATAAGGGGCAGACGGAACCGTTTATTACCATGAGCGGTAATATATTCGAGCGTCTTAATAAAGACCGCGATAGCTATAAGGTCTCGGGCGGGGTGAAGTCAATTCTGTTCAAAGGCCGTGTGCCCGACCCTGACAAAGAAGGAAAAACCAAGCTCATCCGTCAGCTGATTTTCGCCGGTGAAGTGATGGACGTGCGGGACGGGGAATTTGTGTTTCAAACCAATGGTGACTTCACCTGGACGTTCCCTGAGGCTACGGCCCCCAAGCCCAAAAATCTGGATACCTTTATTGATCAGGACCCTGTCTTTGGCACAGATGCCTATGTGGAAGTGTTGTTTGAGAATAAAAATGTGCCCAATGCACTGATCTCTTCTTTTATTGTGACTATTCCCGCCACTATTATCCCGATTACTATTGCCGCATTTGCCGCCTATGCCTTTGCGTGGATGCGCTTTCCGGGTCGTGACTGGTTGTTTGTTATTGTGGTGTCGTTGATGGTAGTGCCAACACAGCTTGCCTTTTTACCGGTACTTCAGGGGTTCAGTGGAATCGCCTCATGGGCGACCTCTCTCAATGCATGGCTGACCGATTGCGAGGCAACGCAAAGCTGCCAGGTGGCATCTAAAAGTTTCGCCAGTCTTTGGGTGACCCATACGGCATTTGGTTTGCCGCTGGCCATATACTTATTGCGTAATTACATTGTCGGTTTACCCAAAGAGTTACTGGAAAGCGCCCGCATTGACGGCGCCAGTCATTTGCAGATTTTTACCCGTCTGATCATTCCGCTGTCAGTGCCGGCACTGGCCTCATTCAGTATTTTTCAATTTCTGTGGGTTTGGAACGATCTAATTGTGGCTTTATATATCGGCTCTGCAGATGCTGCAGATCTGGTCTTCCCGATTCGTTTGCAAAAACAGTTAGGTACATTTAAAGATCAGCTTCATCTGCTAAATGCCTCTGCGGTTATTTCTATCATTGTGCCGGTTATCGTATTTCTGTCGATGCAGCGCTACTTTATCCGCGGGCTGTTAGCAGGTTCAGTCAAAGGTGGGTAAACAATGAATGCTGACGTGCTTAACTGGTGGGAAACCGCAGTTATTTATCAAATCTACCCGCGCTCGTATCAGGATTCCAACGATGACGGTATTGGAGATCTGCCAGGCATTACCATGCGCCTTCCGTACATCGCCAATCTTGGAGTCGATGCAATCTGGATCAGCCCGTTTTTTAAGAGCCCTCAAAAAGACTTTGGCTACGATGTTTCAGATTACTGTGATATCAACCCTGAGTATGGAACGCTGGATGACTTCGATCGAATGCTGGCTGCAGCACATGACCTTGGCCTTAAGGTTATGGTTGATATTGTGCCGGCACACTGTTCTGATCAACACAGTTGGTTTATAGAAAGCCGTCAGTCTAAAGATAACGATAAAGCAGACTGGTTTCACTGGGTAGATCCCATGTCTGATGGCAGTCCTCCAACCAATTGGCTTTCCTTTTTCGGTGGCCCCGCATGGAGTTGGGAACCACGCCGACAGCAATATTATTTACACAACTTTCTAAGCAGTCAGCCTAACCTGAATCATGCGAGTCCTGAGGTTCGCGAAGCGTTGATGGACGTGGCGCGCTTCTGGTTTGACCGGGGCGTTGACGGGTTTCGTTTAGATGCAGTGCACACAATCAATGCAGACAGCGCGCCCTATGCAAATAATCTTGCTAACCCTGACTTTGTACCAGGGCCACTTCCGCAGCAACAGCAGCCATTCTTTCGGCAGCTACATGACACAGCTCAATTGAATCAACCCGCCATTCAATCCTTTAGTGAATCGTTCCGATCAGTGGCAGATCAGTATGGTGATCGCTATTTAATGGGAGAGCTTCACGGCGATGATCCTATTGCAGCAAGTCAGACTTTCACCGTCCCCGGGCGCTTGCATGCGACCTATAACTTCAACCTGTTGCACTGGGATGGGCTGGATGTAGACGGACTTAAGTCAGCGATTGCCAAAGCAATTAAGGCATTCAATGGTACAGGGCGCTTAAGCTTTGCATTTTCAAATCACGATGTGCCCCGCAGCGCTACCAGGCAGTTAGCGCCATTGGGATTGCAAGCAGATCAACAGCAAGCGCTGCAACTGTTACTGTTAAAGCTGGAAACTTGTTTGATTGGCTCTACCTGTGTTTATCAGGGTGAAGAGCTGGCTTTACAGGACGTGCGTGACATCCCTGTCAGTCAAATGCAGGATCCGTGGGGGATTGAATTTGCCCCGGTCTTTCTGGGCCGTGATACTTGCCGAACACCGATGGTATGGCGAGGGGATGCGCCCAACGGCGATTTCTCAAAAGCCAATAGTACGTGGCTGCCTATTGATCAAAGACATTTGCAGCGAGCCGCACTTGATGAGGTTTCAAGAGACAATTCTATTTATAATGAATTTGCGGGTTTTCTAAAATGGCGCAAAGATCAGCCTGCATTCATGTCTGCCAATGACATGAGCGATCTGACCGGTGAGGAAAAACAAATTGTGTTTGATCGGATATCAGAGTGCCAAACGCTTCGATGTTGCTTTGACTTTGAAACGCTTACAGCCACCTTTGAGGAATTATAAATGGCCCGGGTTGCACTCAAAGGAGTAAACAAGTCATTTGGCAAGGTTAAAGTCATTCGCGATGTTGATCTGCAAATCGACGACGGAGAGTTCGTTGTATTTGTGGGACCATCCGGTTGTGGAAAGTCGACCCTGCTGCGATTGATTGCCGGGCTGGAGAATTTATCCAGCGGAGAAATATCTATTGCTGACCGACCAGTGATGGACCTGCCGCCTTCCAAGCGCGGTATTGCCATGGTGTTTCAGTCCTACGCGTTGTATCCGCACATGACGGTCTACCACAACATGGCTTTTTCACTTGATTTGCAGGGCTTTAGCAAGGCTGAAATTCGTCAGCGTGTTGAAGCGGCGGCCACCATACTGCAGATGGAGCATCTTCTCGACAGACGCCCGGCGGCACTGTCAGGGGGGCAGCGTCAGCGCGTTGCAATTGGTCGCGCTATTGTGCGAAATCCGGATGTATTCTTGTTTGATGAACCGCTTTCAAATCTTGATGCTGCGTTACGCCACGATACCCGGGTAGAGATCGCCAAGTTACATAACCAGCTTGGCGCTACCACGATTTATGTCACGCATGATCAGGTAGAAGCCATGACACTGGCTCATAAAATTGTGGTTTTAAAAGATGGTGAGGTCATGCAGGTGGGCTCACCGATGGAATTGTTTAACCGGCCGGCCAACGAGTTTGTGGCCGGGTTTCTCGGATCACCTAAAATGAATTTTTTTAAGGGTGTTCTGACCGCCGGTACCAATAGTGCCACCGGGCACTTCGAGGGGGAGGAGCTTTCCGTCAATGGCGTGCGTTTAGTGAGTAGCAGTAAAACCAGTGGCGCTGAAGTGCGGCTTGGTATTCGTCCACAGCACATGGTGCTGGATCCCGCCGGGCAGCTTAAAGGGACCGTTATCCTGGTGGAGCGGCTGGGTACCGAGACCGTAGTCGAGCTGATCACAGATAACCAGACTTCATTTCGATTTGCCGCACCGGAGAGTCTCGATATTGTTAACGGGCAGCAGGT
>CAZNOB010000040.1:0-32911 GCA_964574535.1 uncultured Granulosicoccaceae bacterium
GATCTTGTCTGTATGATAACCACTCTACGCGCCAGTCGTCGACTCTACTAAGGCGGCAAGTAAATATTAAGTGAAATTCTTTGTATGCAGTTCTAAACTACTTTTTGGGCGCTTTTTTCAAATTAGCAGTGTGTCTATTCGACACCAAAAGAAAATTTTGCGTCACATCTAGACCCATCCACCTCGGCACGTGGCGGGCCACGTTTCTCAGACGATTGGCCAACCTGTTTAGCCAGATTTCCTCTGGACGCCAAATCCTCATGAATAATCCAGGCTAGGGTTGCTGGCATCTGCTAATCTGGAAGATGCGGTGAGTAATTTTTACGACCACCGGATCAACTCTTTGAGTTGAAGCTGTGAAATCCGGATGACAAGGGCGCTCATCGTGGATTTCTATACTTGATTATCTCTTTGTTTTTTTCGGCAGGAAATTTCACCGCCGAACCTGGGCCTGGCGGGTTTAAAAAACTGTTAAAATACCGGGATCACTTTTCTCATCACCCGGGTAATCAGAATGTCTGACCTCAAAACACTACAAGCTCAGTACGAAAGCTTCAGAAGTAAAGGGGCTGTGCTAAACATGGAGCGCGGCCAGCCTGCCGATGCTAACTTTGACCTCAGCCTGCCAATTCTTGCAGCTGTCGATGAGTCAAATTTCATCACAGATAACGGGGTGGATATCCGAAATTACCCTGGTGGTGTTCTAGGTCTTAAAGAAGCGCGAGAGATTTTTTGCGAGCAAATAAATGTTGCCCCTGAAGAAATTATTATCAGCAATAATTCCAGTCTTGATCTGATGGGGCGGATGTTCAGCTGGGCAATGATCCGTGGTGTCCTTGGGAGCAGCGAGGGCTGGTTGAACCAGTCGCCTAAACTCATCGTCACTGTGCCCGGTTATGATCGTCATTTCAGTCTGGCCAAAGCCCTGGGTTTTGAACTACTCAGCGTAGCGATGACGCCCAATGGCCCGGATATGGATAAGATCGAAGCGATAGTCAGCGATGATGATTCCGTGAAGGGAATCTTTTTTGTGCCAACGTACAGTAACCCCACCGGTGATTGTCTGTCACCACAAACAGCACAGCGTCTGGTTAGTCTAAAAGCGGCAGCGAGTGACTTCACTATCTTTGCTGATGATGCTTATGCCGTTCATCATTTAAACGACAATCCGGAACCACAACCAAATTTGCTGCAACTGGCCAAAGCAGCAGGCACTGAAAATCGGGTGCTCTTATTCGGATCCACTTCTAAAGTAACATTTGCCAGTGGCGGGCTTGGATTGGCGGGAATGGCAAAAGCCAATATCGAATATTGGTCCGGAGCTTTAAATTCACAAACAATTGGGCCTAATAAAGCAGAGCAGTGGCGTCATGTACTTTTTTTACGCAAATACCCTGACGGAATTAAGGGCTTGATGCGTGATCACGCAAAAATACTTAAACCCAAGTTTGATGCTGTACAAAATGTATTGAATGCAGAGCTGGGAAATTTGGGGTTGGCCACGTGGACGGTTCCACAAGGCGGTTACTTTGTTAGTCTGGACACCAGTTTGCCCGTCGCAGCCCGAGTGATTGAATTGGCTAAAGAAGCAGGGTTGGCGTTAACGCCGACCGGCGCTACATTTCCTGATGGCGTTGATCCCGATAACCGGAACATTCGTTTAGCACCAACCAGGCCTCCGCTGGAAGAAGTGCAACAGGCGATGGAACTGGTGGCATGCTGTATCAAGCTCGCGTCTGCTGAATACCAGTCTGCTGTTTAAGCATCGCGATATATGAAACCGGGAACGCTTTATATTTTGTCAGGGCTTCCCGGGGTCGGAAAGTCTACGCTAGGCAAATTACTGGCTCGGCATACCCGGGCAATGTATCTGCGCATTGATACAATAGAACACGCACTGTTTGATCTGTGTGCGTTTAAAGCAGAAGGAGAAGGGTATCAGTTGAGCTATCGATTGGCGCAGGACAACCTGTCACTTGGAGTCAGTGTGATTGCTGACTCTTGTAATCCTGTAAAACTATCGCGCAATGAATGGCAGCAAGTGGCCAAAAACTCTGGCGCTGACTTTGTCGATATCGAAGTTTACTGCAGTGTTGTAGAAGAGCATCGCAAGCGTGTTGAAGATCGTTGGAAGGCAGGGGACAAAAATCGCCTGCCCACCTGGCAGGATGTACAGAATCGTGAGTACCATGCCTGGCAAGAGCCTGTCATCAGGATTGACACCAGTGAGTGGTCTCCCGAACAATCACTGCAGCGACTCTTGAAACAGTTGCAAACGCCGGCCTAAATCTGATGATGGTGTCAACTGACCGGAGGTTCCATTCAATAAAGCGAAGAGATCCCATGAAACTAGAAAAACCACGCGGCGAGCTGGATCTTGACCAGTTGATACGGTCAATGGAGCCTGTCCTTCATCCTGATATCTTCGTATTTACCACAGTTGATCAGAATATAAATTGTGATTCCCTTCGACCAGTGATGCAGTTTTCAGAGAGCGAGGGGAAAAGCCTGATCCTTACGCGTGAAAATGCGCTGGCCAAAGGTATAGACTTTGAGTTCCCCTGTCGGATGATCACACTTAACGTGCATTCAGCGCTTGAGGCGGTGGGGTTTCTAGCGCGTATTACCCAGAGACTGGCTGGTTTGAATATGGGGGTCAATCCAGTATCGGGGTTTTATCATGATCATCTTTTTGTTCCGGACGATCGAGCCGACGATGCAATGGCCGAGCTGCAGCGGATGATTGCCGGGCACTGATGTCACGTGATAAGTGAGGGCTCAGTGCTGGCTGAGCCCTCTTGCCGGGAATGTTGCCAGGGTAGAAGGGCAGTAATAGGTGTAATACTGCCCGTGACCCGGGCTCCACTCCAAACGCGTTGCTGAAACAAGTTATTGAAAGGACAGTGGGGATGGTAGTTGAGCGGGGTTGCATTTCGATGTCAGCAAGGTGAACACATCCTTTCATCAACATGACAAAATACTAAAAACCGGTTTATGCGATAAGCTGACGAAAAGCCCGGTGGCAAAAACAGTGCGTTGAAATTTACCATGCACCCCTGATATCCACACTGCGAGCAAGTGAGTTACCAATGAAACTAGTGACACAGCTGCGGCTGGCAATTTTGCTGATACTGGGCCTGGGGCTATCCAGCGTTGCATTGATGTTGTGGCATTTCCAGCAATCAGAGAAACATATTCAGAGAATAAGTATTGCGCAGTCTATTTACGGACGTTATCTCAATCTTGAAAGTCATATCTATCAGCTGTTTAAACAGTATGGCGATGCGATTATCATTGGCGACGCCAACCAACGAGAAAGTAAAAATAAGCTCATTGATGCGATCAGTAGCGATTTTAGAATTATCGATGATTCTATTGCGTTGAAAGCCGGGTTGGTTGAAAGCAGCAGAGAGGCAGAAGTAGAATCTCTGGAAAAAATACAGTACACGGTCGATCGTCTGATACGCCAGCTGGACCAATTCTCACCCACAGGTACAGGCGAGCTGGCGTCGGACTGGAATAAGTTATCTGAACTGCTGAATGCTGAAATTGATCAGAACTTTCGAGGCCTGATACAAACAGCGCTGGATGAGCAGGAACGCAATGCAATGTCCACTACACTGAGTGTAGAGAAAGCGGTATTACATCAGCAAATTACCGCGGCGGTGTTGGCGGTGCTTGCTATTGTTGCTGCAATTGCAGGCATCATGATGCTCAGTAGACGTTTTACTCATCCGATAAATACTTTGGTTGCCGGGGTTCGCGAGTTTGGTGATGGTAAGCTTGACTATCGAATAAACCCTGCTGGCAAAGATGAAATATCAGAAATCGGTAAAACCTTTGATACCATGGCTGCCCAGATTGCAGAAAAAAATAAAACCCTGACGGATGAGAAGAGAATCCTGCAGGAAGCAGTGGATGAGAGAACCATGCAGCTGAGTCATATGCTTGAGGATGTGAAGCGTATTGATGCCAGTCGCAGACGCATGATAGCCGATGTCAGTCATGAGCTCAGAACCCCGCTCACTATCATTAAAGGGGAAGCTGATATCGCATTGCGCGGTGATACAAAGTCAGTAGATATTTATATTGAGGCACTGGGTCGAACACGAGAAGCAGCAAACCACACCGCACGGCTGGTAGATGACTTGTTGTTCGTAGCAAGGACAGAAGCGGGAGAGGTTCGGCTTAATCTGGTCGAGATGAATCTATACAAGGTAACGCTTGATGCGCAACAAACTTTCGCCAGAAATAGTAATTTCATCACAGAGTTAACAACAGCGCCGATGCGAGGTGATGCACTAAGAATTCAACAGGCCATATTGGTATTGCTTGAAAATGCTAAACGCTATGGAGGCAGTAATATTGATTTGCGTTTGGAGAATTCGGCAAAGGGTTATGCCATCTCAGTGGAAGACGACGGTCCCGGGATGGATGATGAAACCAAAAGTCAGGCATTTGAACGTTTCTTTCGTGGGAGTAATGCGGCAGAAAGATATCGTGACGGGGCGGGACTCGGAATACCCGTAGCCTATTCAATTGCCAAAGCCCATGGTGGTACCATAGAGCTCAGTGACCGGGAAGGCGGCGGGTTGGTTGCTGCGTTGTTATTACCCTCGATGCCTTCAATGGAAAATGCAGCATGAATATACTGGTGGTGGAAGATGAAAATCGTGTTGCGGACTTTATCACCCGTGGTTTAAAAGCCGAAGGTTGGACAGCTGAGCACGCCTGCGACGGCGAGACAGCGCTCGAGTTTGTAGGGCAACATCAATTTGATGTCATTCTTCTCGATTTAATGCTACCGGGAATATCCGGTCAGGATGTTTGTCGAAAAATGCGCGCGCGTGGTAACTACACACCAATAATTATGTTATCTGCTCTGGACGCAGTGGAAGAAAGAGTTGCGGGGTTGAAAATCGGTGCTGATGACTATCTGACGAAACCATTTGATTTTGACGAATTAATTGCTCGTATCAACGCTCTTCAGCGTCGTGATAAAGATTTTAAAACTACTGAATCAAAAGATGTCCTAAGTGCCGGTACCCTGCAGCTGGATACTCGTTCCCTCATTGTTACCGTGGATGATGATGAGATATCACTGACGGCCCGTGAAAGAAACATGTTGGTGCTTTTTATGTCAAACCCGGGCAAGGTGTTTGCTCGCGAGCGCATCCTCAATACTGTCTGGGGTTCACAGGAAGACCCACTAACCAATGTGGTTGATGTCTATGTAGGACGGCTGCGGAAAAAGCTGAGGACGCAGGGAAAGTTGTTGCAGACTGTTCGTGGACACGGCTATCGATTTGGATAAGGTATCTTTTGATGGTCGGTGCCGACTATGCCAGTAGACTGGCTCATCATTGCAGCCATTGTTCCCGTTGTATTGTTTGCTGGTGTAGTGCATGGCGCGCTGGGGTTGGGTTTTCCAATGGTAGCAACACCGATCATCGCGATATTTTTGGACGTAAAGCTGGCGATACTGTTAACGCTGTTGCCAACAGCCGTGGTAAATATAGCGAGCATTTACAGTAATGAACCACTGGCGGCGACATTAAAAAAGTACTTTTGGTTGGTGTTTGCGACTTTGGCGGGCGCCTTGATTGGTGCCTGGGTATTGACCGTGTCGGAACCTTCGTCTTATCGATTGCTTCTTGCGGTACTTATATTGTTGTTTTTATGGATCGCTAAATTTGCTCTGCTACCGCGTGCGTGGTGCATGGCAAACCCGCTGGCGTCACTGATAATCGTTGGGCTGGTGGGTGGTTTTTCTGCAGGCACAACTAATGTAATGGTGGCTGTTCTATTGATCTATTTTTTATCAATGAATGTGGCGCGAGGCGAAATGGTCTCGGCAATGAATTTGTGTTTTCTCTTAGGCAAACTTGCACAAATTGTCGTTTTCTATCACTCCGGTCTAGTGAGTCTCGGCTTTATGGCAGCCACTATCCCTTTAGCGGGCTGTGCGTATGGTGCACTGAAATATGGCCAGCGTATCGGACAACAAATTCCTCAGGAACGCTACCGCCAATTGTTACATTACTTGCTGGCGGTTCTTGCTGCCATACTTATCGTGCAATTTTTTCGAGATCATATGTAACACGAACTCTGCTACCACTCAGTGAGATCGGCAAATTTTAGAATAGTCGGGTGTCTGTCTTTGTAGTGAACAATGCTATGGCCGCAATTGTCCATATGCGGTAGTCCCCATATATCGTCAATTGACCTCCCTTCGTAATCGATCAGCAGTGACTTTAAAAATGCTCCGTGGCTCACGATAAGCACTTGAATGTCAGCGCC
The DNA here is from genome assembly GCA_964574535.1 of uncultured Granulosicoccaceae bacterium. Taxonomy (GTDB): domain Bacteria; phylum Pseudomonadota; class Gammaproteobacteria; order Granulosicoccales; family Granulosicoccaceae. The sequence goes on from CAZNOB010000040.1 coordinate 6,301, forward strand.
TTCACATTCGGCCAGTATGTCATTGACGGCCTGATGTGCGCGGGCTTGCAAAGCAGTGAAGGTCTCTGCGCCGTCTAAAGCGAATTTTGACGGAGTGTTTCTGAAGTGATCTACTTCCAGAGGGTATTGTTCTGTCGCATCAGCCAGTAACAGACCCTCCCACGGACCAAGGTGGATTTCTCGGAGGGAAGGGCGGAAGTCTACATGATCAGTGTTGCCTTCCAGCAGATGGTGGGTGGTTTGCCGGGTTCTGATCAGATCACTGGAATAGACTTTGTCATAAACGGGCAGGGAGTCAGCAATGGCTTTAGCTTGTGATATGCCCAATTCTGACAGTTCAGGATCAGAGCTTCCCTGAATGCGAACCTCCGCATTCCAGGTGGATTGGCCATGGCGTATGAAATGTAGTGTAGTCATTGCTTAACTCTGTTGATTTATAGCTCAGTGTATCAATTACGAGCGCACACCAACAACCGAGCGTGTACTTCACTGGCTGCGTCATTAATGGCGTTGGGAGCATTAAGTGGTGATGGCAGTTGATCCTTGCATCTGACAACATAACCGCAGCTGGGTATTCAACCGGAGGAATATTATGCAGGCATTCGAAGGTATTCGGGTTATCGATTTTACCCATGTATTGGCCGGGCCGTTTTGTACTTATCAACTTGCAGTGATGGGGGCTGACGTGATCAAAGTCGAGCCACCGGATTCTCTTGACATGATGCGCCAGGAAGGGGCCAGTGAATCCATGGCAAGTGAAAATCGTGGCACTCAGTTTTTATCCCAAAGTGCGAATAAAAGAAGCCTGTTAGTCGATTTTGACTCTGATGACGGCCTTAGAGTAGTCAAACGGTTAATTGAATCCGCTGATGTCGTGGTTGAGAATTTTCGCGGAGGGGTGATGGCAAGCGTCGGACTGGATTATGAGTCGGTCAGGACGCTCAACCCGGGTTTGATTTACTGTTCGATGTCTGGATTTGGTCATACCGGGCCTAAAGCGCAACACCCTGCTTACGATAATGTGATTCAGGCATTTTCGGGTCTTATGGCACATACCGGAAGTCGTGATACTGCACCTGTGAGAGTTGGACCACCGGTGCTGGATTACGGCACCGGAGCTCAGGCAGCCTTTGCCGTGGCGTCAGCGTTGTTTCAGCGCAGTAAAACCGGTGTTGGACAACGTATTGATGTGTCGATGCTGGATGCGGCCTTGATGTTGATGTCAACCAGCGTGATTGATACGCAAGTGACGGGGCGGGCTCCAGTACCCCCTGGTAATTCAAGCCTTAGTCATCCGGGGTATGCCTGCTTTGATACCGCCGAGGGACAGTTGATGATCGGTGCGTTCACCGCTAAACAACATGCACGTTTGTGGCTGGAATTGGGACAACCTGAAACTTCTGCTGAAGTAGGTACATTGAATTCGCGTGGGCTTGCCGGGCGATTGCAAAGCGATAGGGAAAAACTTGCTTCTATACTATTAAGCAAATCGGCGCAGCACTGGGAAGACCAGCTGAACCAGGCCGGCGTGCCTGCGGCGCGAGTGCGGCATTTGGATGAAACACTGGCACATCCACAGGTGGCGTCAAGGGAAGTCTTGCAAACTGCATCCGGGCTGGCTGGTGAATATGAAAATCTAAAAGCACCGGTAGCTGCGTTTTCTTATGAGCACGATGGACCAAATATCTCCTGTCACGGAGCGTGTCCGGGACAACACACTACCGAAGTACTCATGGAGCTCGGGTACAGTAGTGGCGATATCACGGCATTGGAAGCTCGGGGGGTGGTCGGTACATCATCATGACCAACAGCTTGATTGTTGGCTAAAGCGGCAGTGTCAATTGATCTGAATCTTCCAGTTGCAACAAGAATTTTTTTGTCGGTAATCCACCGCCAAAACCCGTCAGGCTGCCGTCTCTGCCAATCACCCGGTGACAGGGGATAATAATAGGTATCGGATTGCGTCCGTTGGCATTGCCTACAGCACGGGTCGCATTGGGGCGTCCAATCTGTTCGGCGACAGCAGCATAGGAGCAGGTTTGACCATAGGGGATTTTCTGCAGAGCCTGCCAGACTTCGATCTGGAAATCTGTCCCCTCTGGCGCCAGAGGGATGTCGAATTCAGTTGTTTTTCCGCGAAAATAACGATCCAGTTGATGACTGACTTCGGTAAATGCTTCGGGGCGACACGTCCAGTAGTCGTCGGGACTTTCGGGGCGTCTTCCCTGGGGAAAACAAATTTTATGAAGAGCGTTGTCACTGCCAGCTAATAACAGCTTGCCAATCGGGGAATCAAACCACGTGAAATATTTTGCAGGGGTATATAAAGTCAACTGAATATCCGACACGACAACCTGAGTTATGTGTGTGTTTTAGCCCGGAGTCGGAGCACACAAGCGGCGCATTATAGCTAAGTGAAAGGGATATCTGTAGTGGAGCGCAGCCAACAGGGGGGCGGGAGCGCTGGGTGCCGATGCGGGCAGTTACCCGCACCATTGAGGGATACGTCAGGCGGCTCGATCTTCGTATGTAATGTCCTGGCTCTCTTCAAAGCGACGACGAATAATCTGCAGCGCTTCCAGGGTGGTGAGTCGGCTTTTTGCAGTAGGTTGGCGGATTGCGCTAACGGACTGTGCCGAGCGATAATCAGATGTCAGACTTGGCATACTATCGTCACCGCGGGTGGTATTTTTTGGCGGGTAGTATGGATGTGCGTGTTCCGGGTAGTGGTGATCCGGGTATACAGGTTTACGGTTTCGACCGAATAGAGCTTTCATGACTGATCCGTGAGAAAGTGTTTGTTTCGGAGGGGTATTGTCGGTGATTTTGAGGGCGGTGTTGTTATAAAATGTTTCCCGGATGTCACAGATTGTAGATTCTTGTACTCAGCCACGAAAAACACCACCAATTCCAACGTTAGTGCAGCTATTACCAGCAGTTGGAATGCCAATTTCCAATTGAATCACTTCAACTAAAAGGCAGACTAATGTCCATATCCTTCACTGACAGGGTGGCTATTGTCACCGGGGCAGGCACCGGTCTGGGTCGTTCTCATGCACTACAACTTGCGGCGCGCGGAGCGCGGGTTGTCGTTAATGATCTGGGTGGGCAGCGCGACGGCACCGGCACGGGCGGCGCGGCACAGGCGGTGGCCAATGAAATAATCGCGGCAGGTGGTCAGGCGATTGCGAATACGGCCAATGTCACCGATGAGACCCAGGTAGAGGCCATGGTAAAAGAGGCCGTCGATACCTGGGGACGTATCGATATATTAATCAACAACGCTGGCATACTCCGAGATAAATCGTTCGCGAAACTGCAGGGCGCTGACTGGCGCGCAGTGGTTGATGTGCATTTAAATGGTTCTGCCTATTGCTGTAAAGCTGTGTGGCCAGTGATGCGTGAGCAACGCTACGGCCGTATTGTGATGACCACATCGACCTCGGGTATTTATGGAAATTTTGGGCAGGCAAACTACGGTGCCGCCAAGTTTGGTGTCGTTGGTTTGATGAATGTGTTGTGTATTGAAGGGGAGAAATACGGTATTCAGGTGAATTGCCTTGCACCATCGGCGGCGACTCGGATGACAGAAGATGTTATGCCACCTGAAGTTCTGGAAGCGCTTGGCCCGGAACATGTATCTCCGGCTGTGTTGTTTCTGGCCAGTGAGGACGGGCCCCAGCGTACGATACTATTGGCGGGCGCTGGCTGTTATACGGTGGCTAAGCTCATAGAGGCTGAAGGGATCTATCTGCCAGAAGCTGACCGAAGTCCGGAAAACATTGCTGCTGCGTTTGAACAAATGTGTAATATGACTACAGGCCGCGAAATGCTTAACGGTGGCGAACATATTGAAAAAATCGTATCGAAAGCCAGGCCAGACTAGATCGAACATTCAATTTCTCCCTTCCCTCACGATTAATGCGGGCTCGCAGAGTTAATACAAATGACAGGTTACAAAAATGGATCTCCCATAGATCCATATCAGGCTCCTGTGGCCGATCTGACTTCAGCGTCCGACACTTATCAGTACGTAGGATTCTGGCAGCGAGTGCTGGCTGCCATTATCGATAGCATTTTCACCACATTGGTGACGCTGCCACCGCTTTATGTATTGTTTGGAGCAAGTGTCTTTGGGCTGGATGCGGGAGATCGACCCGGGCATTTGTATACTGCGTTAAGTTTGCTTGGGCCTGCGATTATTGTATTTTTCTTTTGGATTAAAAAATCTGCCACTCCCGGAAAGATGCTGATCAAATCAAAAATCGTTGATGCCAGCACGGGCGGACAACCCAGTGTTTCGCAGTGGATTATCCGCTATCTCGGTTACATTGTTAGTTGTGTACCGTTGGGGCTTGGGCTATTCGCTGTGGGATGGGATCGTCGAAAGCAGGGATGGCACGATAAAATGGCTGGCACTTTGGTAGTGAAACTCTAGCCTGGATTATTCATAAGGCGACAAGTAAATGTTAGCGAAATACTATCTATACAGCGTCGCGCAAGTATGACATCCCTGCCGGGGGCCTTCATTTTTGAAAAGACCGGCCTCAAAGCAAAAAGTCTACAAAACTGATCACACGCGGGTAGATCAAGAGCAACGGTTATTCCCTATAGCGTTCCCAGTTGCTTAATTTCATAGTATTGGTTAACCAGCATGCCAGTGAGTTTACGTGGTATCGTATCGAGAATAAGTGCGCCATGACCGCGCAGCCTCTCGTGAAAAAGTTGTCGTTCGATCTGGTAGTTGCTGGCACCCAGCCAAAGCAATGAATCTTCAAGTGAGGCTGGTTGTCTGTCTTTAATGCGGTCAACCGTCGATTCACGTAAATCCGCAAACACAACAAGGTGACGTTTTTTTAGCAGTGCAATGGCGGCGATGGTTTCGTCGCTTTCCTCGTTTCTTGTGTTAGTCACAATAACCACCATCGCACGTCTACTCAGCCTGGTCATTAACTGGCTTGCGGCACTGCGTATGTCGGACGCTGCTCTGGTTGGATATAAATCGTAGAGATTAATCAGTAGCGAACGGCTCGCAGTGTTACCTTTGGCGGGTGGAAGCCACCTTTCAACACCACCGTAGGTCATTATGCCAACAGAGTCTCCCTGCTTGATCGCCAAATGCGATAGCAGCAACACTGAATTCAGTGTTTCATCGAGGTGAGAAAGGTCTGTATCACTGTGTGCCATTCGCCGGCCGCAATCGAGCAGCACTACTATTTGCTGGTCGCGTTCCTGTTGATATTCACGAGCAATTAACTTACGAATTCTGGAAGTGGCCTTCCAGTCGATTGCGCGTAATGGATCGCCATCCCGGAACTCTCTGAGCTGATGAAAATCGCTACCTTCACCACGGCGCTGCTGTTGCTGGATGCCAAACATACTTTGCTGGCTTGCGCCTAACAATGCAAAGTGGCGTTGTGCTGCAAAGTTTGGATACACTCTTACTGTGTTGAAAGCCGGTATTTTTCGTTTGTGCTGCCACAGACCCCAACTGCTGTTTACAAGGCAGTCGACCGAAGGGAAGCTATATTCCCCTCGTTTATTTGGTTTGATCCGGTAGTTGATAGTGCCGCGCCGGGTACTTCTTAGTGTGATGGTTTCAGGTAAGCCATCGAACGTGAATTCCGCGGGGTGCATATCATGCACTTGTAAAGTAAGCGGTAACCATGATTGGTTTTGAATGCTAAGCGTGACGCTGCTCCACACATCCAGAGACAGAGTCCTGGTTATCGTTCTTTCTATTGATATGCTTTGAATGGCGCGCTGAATAAGCAGCCATTCAATCATGCTATACGCCAACAGTAAGCTACAGATAATGAGCAAGGCAGTAACCGCCAACGGCGTTACTGAAGCGGCCATCGCTACCGGCAGCACTAGTATCAGGCAAGCAAATGCTGTTTTAGCTGGTTTCATTGTGGTCGCGCCGTGATCACTTGCGTGGCGCCTCAATCTGATCGATCAGGTTATCGATGATGTCATCTGCGCGATAGCCTTCGATTTCAAGATCAGCGGTCAAGCTGATTCGGTGCCTCAGTACGGCCTTTGTTATTCCCTGTACATCATCAGGTGTTACAAAGTCGTGGCCATTTAGCAAAGCTTGTGCTCTTGCCGCTCTCAATAGTGCGATGCTTGCACGCGGACCGGCACCCGAGTTAATACCATTCCAGTCTCGCGTGTGGCGAACCAGCGTTACCATATAACGAGCGACTTCGTCATCAACATGCACCTCTGCTGCCGCGGCCTGAATGTTGATCAGATCCTGTGGCCCGAGGATAGTCTGAATTCTTGATAAATCCAGGTTGTCGCCAGTCGATCCACGAGTAGTTAGTTGCAGCATTTCCAGTTCATCGTCGCTGCCCGGGTACTCAATCATTACTTTGATGAGAAATCGGTCCAGTTGTGCCTGCGGAAGAGGGTAGGTGCCTTCTTGTTCAATTGGGTTTTGAGTGGCCAGTACAATAAAAGGATCAGGCAAATCCATTGTTTCGCCTTCTATACTGACTTGTTGTTCCTGCATGGCTTCCAGCAGGGCTGCCTGTGTTTTAGCTGGCGAACGATTTATCTCATCGGCCAAAACGAAATTGGTAAAAACCGGTCCACGGCGAATTGAAAACTCCTGTGTTTTTGCATCGAACATGGCGTGTCCAGCGATATCACTTGGCATGAGATCCGGTGTAAATTGAATGCGGTTAAAACTGCAGTCTATGCACTTTGCAAAACACCGCGCCAGTAATGTTTTACCCAGGCCAGGAACACCTTCAACCAGAATATGACCGCTGGCCGCTGCTGCCACCAGCACATCGTTGATTACCTGTGTCTGTCCGATAATTGTGGTTTGCAACGCTGAGCGCAGTGCCTGTAGATGATCGTGTGCTGTAGCGATATGATTTTCGTGGTTCATGGTAATTCCATTGTTGATCATCCGGCCTGATCGTGAAAATTCCTGTTGATTTTTCTAGTGTCGTTGTCGAGATTTTCGCAACATTAGTTGCCTTAGAGTTGTGGTGGCGGCAGTTAATGTTGCATGGTTGCCGGTGTTGCCAAAGAGGGCGTGTTGAACCTGTTTCTGTGACAGCTTACTTCGGGATGCTACTTGTTTGACTATCTCTTCGTCGCTGCCGGGTTTTCCGGCAGTCAATGATTGAATGATCTTCTCTCTTGTTGGGGCTAGCAGTTGCTGTGTGTTTCCATGCCGGAAATGAAACCGGGACACGGCGAGCAAGTGTTGGGCAAAATTGTTTGATTGAGAATCCGGAAAAATTTCTAACGGGCCCAACCGGACACTTGCATGCCTTAGCCACAGCAGAAGTAATGCTGTTAGAACTAAAACCAACCATCTGTAGTTTTCCCAAATTAGAGAAAACAGGCCTTTAAAGTCTTTGAAGTTATCGTTTACCCAGAGAACTTTCGAGTCGGTAGATTCAACGATGCGTGATAATAACAATGCGTGATCGTTTTCGCCGATGCTCCAATTGGAAAAAAATTGGAAGTTTGACGCCAGTGTCAGATGCCCTTCATCGACGGAAATTTGCGCCAGCAGATATTGATCTCCATAGGGAATACCAAATACAGTGTTGTTATCTTGCAGGTTCAGTGGAAAGGTTACGCCGTTTTCGATAGATAGCGGCTCCTTGTCACCGGGAAATTTAATTGTTGAAGACACAACGACGTAATTTTCGTTTTTCACTGTTTGGATATAGCCAGCGGTGATATTAAATTCGGCCAGAAAGTTAATGACGCTTTCTTCCAAATGACCAAAGCCCACTCCGGCAATGAGGTGGCCTCCGTCTTTGATCCACTGAGTCAGCTTGTTGTAATACGAATCTGGTAATTCTGCAGGCAGTGTTCTCAGTACAATGGTATGGTGTGTTGGCGGTAGATCACCAAAGAAGTCCAGTCTGTTGATTGGTTCGACCTGATAGCCGAATTCAGTCAAATACTTTTTAGCGGCGAGCAGTGGTTGTTGAATAGCTGTTGCGCTAAAGCCGTAAGTCTCCTCAACTTCTGTGTATTCAAAATACTTATGATACATCAGAGTGCCAATAGCAATTGTGCCGATCATCAGAATGCTGACGATGATCGTTTTGATACCTGAGCGGTAGCTTGAGTCAGACACGCGGGTCACCATCAAACGCTACGGACCATTGCTCACATATCAGGTTAATGTCGGTTTCTGCCGGCGGGTGTTGCGCATATGCTGTTTTTTGCCACAGACTGGTCAGGTCAGAAAAAGTCTTACTGCGAAAAACGGGCTGTTGTTTTTCTACCAGTGAAACGCAGTTTTGTTCAGATGCACTTTGGCGGATAATCATGCCGTGTCGATGCACCAGTCTTGATAGTGCACCGCGATAAAGCAAGCTCATTGCTTCGCGTTTTTTTCCATCTCTGGCGAGACGCTTTGCTGTTGACGGAATATCGGACGGCAGTGACTGTGGTCGGATATCCAGGTCAAAGACTTTGCTACCGGTGGTATTCCCAGGTGTCCAGCCGAGTTCCCGAATTAAACTTTGCAGTTTATCTGATCGACGGTAAATAGCGACAGCGATTGCCAACAAGGTTGCGATAAAGACGCCCCATAATATGAGCTCCATTGCATTGGCAATATTTTTTATCCATCTTGCTGCCTTATCAATCCACCCGGTGTTATAGGGTTCTGCCTCTTCGCCCTCATCGGATTCTATGTTCTCTTTAAGCCTGATACGTTTAACTATTTCAGTGGAACCGAAATCATCGCCGTCGAGTATCTGGTCGATTACGATTCTTGATTCAGCGGGGTTGGTTTTAGCGTAAACATGATCAGTGGGTGAGAAAGCAGAAAATAGTGTTAATACCATGAATACTACTGTCAAAGTACGGCTGTTGCCTGGCCGATTTTTCTGTTTGCTGAAAGCGACTCGTCTGAATTCAAGCTCGATATCCCAAGCTTCCAACTGGGTGCGGCGATTAATATAAAGGGCAAAGCCTGCACATACATAAAAAGGGGCAACAGCTGCACCGACTAATAGCGTGGTAACTTCTGTGATAGTTGTGGCCCAACCTTGAGAGTCCTCGATAAATAGAACACTGAACACGTGTCCTGTATCCATGGACTCGGGCAACATGGCTATCAACAGGATTAATACTCCGTAAAACAGTATCAATTCAAAATGCAAACACATTGAAATTAATGCGAATGTACGAGTTGCCATGCGGTTGAGCACGGCGATTCGATCTCTACGTTGAGTACCTGCCAGATTTTCAAGTATGACGACACTCATATCTTGTGATCGGGAGGTGCTGAAGCGCCTGATTGATAAATAGCTGCAAAGTAACCCCGGTAATCTGGCAATTGCAGTACGCAATGCTTTCCGGTGACTGACATCTTCAGAGAATAAGGCTCTGGATATCCAGAATAATAAAGGGGATTCGTAGAAAGGTTTAAACCACCACCAGATCATCAGTGTGGCAAATCCGGGTAGCGAGAACAGTTTCAATAGTAGATACAGGGGTGTAGCAAGGCATAACCACAATGTGGCGAGTGGTAAAAAATAACGACGCGCCATTTGAAAGCCAAGGTCTACACTCTGCCAGCCATTGCGGGGTCTGAGTTCAACGCTGATTCTGTCAAGATCCATAATCACCCCGCGATTTGCCGGGGTCATTGTGCGATGTAGTAACTTTACCAAATAACAAATAAATGATCGTTATTGCCCAAAAGAACGCACCCACTAAGTATTTCAGGTAGACGTTCAGGTTACTGGATGACCAATAGGCTTCAATGAATGCTGCAAGCAGTGTCATGATACCCGCGCCAATCACCAGCCTTACAGCCACTTGCGCTTCTTGCTTCAGAGCGTCCGCACGACTACGACGACCCGGACGGATCAGAGCAAGTCCAAGCAACATGCCAGACATGCCACTGATGACCAGCGCAGTGAGTTCAAGTGCGCTGTGTCCAGCGACAAACCCCCAAAAAGTAGGGATATAGCCCTTGGCAGTTAAATGACCCGCAATAGAACCAATCGCCAGTCCGTTGTAGATCATAAAAAACAGGCTGCCAATACAAAATAGAATGCCCCCTGCAAATACGCGGAAATCGATACCGATGTTGTTCGAAATATAGTGGCCAAACATATAAAAATCAGAGCTTGATTCACGCCCTTCAGGGCGAAATAACATAGACTCTGAGGGCTTGTACATGTACTCCATTGATTCCACTGTGGCGGTGTCGTGAATTCGATAGATGAAGTTTGTATCGCTGTAAGTAAATATACCGGTGAGCAACGCGGGAACATAGAACAATGCGGTGCATATCCAGAATAATTTATAGTGTTGGCGAACCAGTGCTGGAAATCCACCTTTGAAAAATCGGTAAGCGCGTCTGGTCCAGCTGGTTTTATGCTGATACATGTATCGATGCGAATCGACCACCAGATTATGTAATTCATTGACAAGGTTAGGGCTGTAGCCACGTGTTTTTGCCAGCGACAGATTATTGCAAGCGCTGATATAGAGCGATGGCAGTTGTTGCAGTTCTTGCTGAGTAGGTCTTCTACCCGGCCTGCTGCTATTCATCTTGTCAATGATAGCTCTAAGGGATTCCCATTGTGCCCTGTGTGCTGATTCAAAGTGTGTTTGTTTCAGCATTTTCCTGGCCGTTAATTATCCAGTGTGACCACGCTTTCAGTGTGTTCACAGCAGCCTCACCTGTTTGCCCTGTGAGATTACTTAACAGGTTGGCAAGTTCTATCTGTCGTTCAACTGAGAGATCGGACGATCTCTCTGCAAAACGAACAATGGCGATCTTTGCATCGGCGTTGATACCACCGGGTAATGGCAGTGCTTCTGTGTGGCTAAAGATTGTATTTGACGATGCGATAGGTGCGTGTATAACCAGTGTGCCCGCTGCCAGGTCTCCTAGTCTTTTAAATGCACTGTTATTCACCATTGCGATCAGACCTGTGGCATAGAACAAGGGTAAAAAATCGACTGCTCTGAGAAAATTTCTGATGACTGATGAGGGCAGGGTCACGGGTGTGCCGTCATCCTGGATTACTCTGAGCTGTAACCAGCGTTTACCAGGAGTTGCCCCGTAGAATGCTTCGATCAATGTGGGATATAACCATTCGAGCAAGAAAACAACGATGCTGTAAAAACCCGCTATAAATGCACCGGAGTTGTTGATCAGTGTCTGGCTTTCGACGAATGGCTGGGTGGCGAAAATGATCGCAATATACAATATAATTCGTATAGCGAAATCGGTAGCCCAGGCAAGTGCCCGAGCTACTGGTCCTGCGACTGCCAATTCGATTTCAATACCCTCCGGGGTATTGATTAAAAAGGTAGTGTCCAGTTTTCTTTGGTGCATCCAGGAACTGTCTTTAGTGATGTGGTTTAGAAAACGCTCATCACAAACGGTATTGTGATGGCTGCAATCGAGGCTAACATAGTGCCAACAAAAAACACCAGCCCGATAATACCCAGAACTATTTCCCAGTTAGCAGTGGGATTTAGTGCGCCGAATTGATTTCCTTCTTTCATACCGGGCGCGCAGATTGCGAATATACTAAATAGTCCGCCGAGAACCGGTATAAACACAAGCAACATATACCATGCACTTAAATTCAGATCATGAAGTCGCTTGGCGAACATGGTAAAGCCAACCCATGCTGCGGGCAGCGTACAGACACCGAATCCTAATATGATGAGCGGGCTCAGTTGAGGTTCTGCTTCGCCACTCATGGATATACCGCTGGCAAGCGCGACGACGGCAAATAGAGCCATCATCGCTATCATCAACAGTGTGGAATGAGCCATGTATTTCAGAACACCGAGCCGTCCGTTCATGCTAAACAGACCGGACTTAACCTCCGGGGTCGATTCTGTAAGGTGTGCCTCAGGGGCGTTATAGATATCAGTACTACTAATTGCTGCCATTTTGAATTCTCCGTTTTTATTTCTTATTATGCTGCGCTATCCCGTCCAGGTAGCGTGGGTGGTATCGGCTTTTTGTCAACGGTCTTTGATTGTTGAATGGGGTAGAATCACACTTTCAAGAAAAAATTCAATGGAGCCCTCGATTTGAGCAAGCCAGACCCCACAACGGCAAGCCCTTCGGTCACCGACGCAGTACTGACCCGACATTCCCTCAGAGCGTTTACCGATAAACCGGTCAATGACTCTGTGCTACAGGAAATTTTTACCCATGCGGCAAGGGCTCCCAGCGGCACCAATATGCAGCCCTGGCAAGTCCACCTGCTTACAGGAAAAACACTGGTGCAAGTGAGCAACAGCGTCTTGAACGCTTATGATAATGATGAGCCATTTGAAGCGGAGGAGCCTTATTATCCAGATAAATTCTTTGAGCCCTATCTGACAAGACGCCGCAAGGTGGGCTGGGACCTCTACAGTCTGGTCGGGATCGAGAAAGGTGATAAGACTAAGATGAAGGCGCAGCATCGGCGGAATTTCGAATTTTTCACCGCACCTGTAGGGGCCATCTTCACGATCCACCGTGATCTCAATACGGGCAGTTGGCTGGATTACGGTATGTTTTTGCAAAATGTGATGTTATTGGCCAGAGAGGCGGGGCTGCACACTTGTCCGCAGGCTGCATTTTGCGGTTATCACAAGGCAATCCGGGTGGCTTTGCCACTGGCGGAGCACGAAGTCGTTGTGTGCGGTATGTCTATTGGTTTTGCTGACTTCACTGCAGTTGAAAATTCCCTGGTGACAGAGCGCGCAGATTTCGATGAATTTGTATCTGTCTATCGTTGATGATTTAAAAGTTTTTAAAATAATTTTTGGATTTAGCGGGTTAGCGTGTTTTTCCGGGCTAAGAACGCTCAGGCGAGCATTGATTCGACGTTCAGTGTGGTAGATTATGGGGGTTGATCCCTCTGATCTGCATCGCTCTTTAAGGAGACCCCCAATATGCGAACTAAAAACCCGGCAACGTTGTCGATAGTAGCGGCTTGCTGTCTGGCTGGCGCTTTGATCAGTGGCACCGTGTATGCGGCGAAAACGGATCTGGTGTTGGGCATGCAGCTAGAACCGCCCAATCTGGATCCGACTGCCGGTGCAGCGGCTGCCATTGATGAAGTGGTCTATGCCAATATATTTGAAGGGCTGACGCGGTTTGGTTCAGATGGCAGTGTACAGCCGGCACTGGCGAAGTCCTGGACTATTTCTGACGATGGCCTGGTTTATACGTTTACCCTGAACACCGGCGTTAAATTTCACGATGGCAGTAATTTCGATGCTCAGGATGCCAAGTTCTCGCTTGATCGTGCCCGCTCGGATACTTCGACAAATGCACAGAAGCAGCTGTTTACTGGAATTTCCAGCGTCGAAGTGACCGATCCGGAGACTCTTGTTATTACTCTGAATAAACCAAATGGTGCTCTGCTTTTTAATCTGGCCTGGGGTGACGCGATTGTGGTGTCACCAGACTCTTTTGACAAAGCGAAGACCGCGCCGGTCGGCACAGGTCCATTTGTTTTTTCAAGGTGGGTGCAGGGTGATCGCATTGAAATAACAAAAAATCCGGATTATTGGGGTAAGCCTGCAAAACTTGAGAAAGCGACGTTTAAATTTATCTCTGAGCCCACGGCTGCGTTTGCCGCATTGATGGCAGGTGATGTCGATGCGTTCCCGGTTTATCCTGCACCGGAAAACCTGATGCAGTTTGAGGCGGACCCGCGTTTTAATGTGGTAGTCGGGTCCACAGAGGGTGAAACTATATTATCGACCAACAATAAGCAGCCTCCGTTTGATAATAAACTGGTCAGACAAGCGCTGGCGCATGCCATTGATCGCAAATCAATTATTGATGGCGCCATGTTTGGTTTTGGTACACCCATTGGCACTCACTTTGCGCCACACAACCCGGCTTATGTTGATCTGCTTGATAACTCCGCTTATGACCCCGAGAAAGCCAAAGCTTTGTTGAAAGAGGCGGGTATGGAAGACGGGTTTACCACTACATTAAAGTTGCCACCTCCGTCGTACGCGCGCAGAGGGGGGGAAATCATTGCGGCACAATTGCGTGAAGTTGGTATTCAAACCGAGATTAGTAATCTGGAATGGGCTCAGTGGCTGGAACAGGTCTTTCGTGGAAAAGACTATGGCTTGACCATTGTTTCTCACACCGAACCTATGGATATCGGTATCTATGCAAACCCGGAATATTATTTCCAATACGACAACCCTGATTTTCAGCAGTTAATGACTGACCTAGAGGAGGTAGCTGATCCTGATAAACGCACAGAAATGCTGCAGAGCGGGCAGCGTATGATCTCTGAAGACTATGTGAATGGTTATCTTTTCCAGCTGGCAAAAACGGGTGTTGCCAATAGTGATATTGTTGGTCTTTGGGAAAATTCACCAACACAGGCAAACGATTTGACTGCGGTTCACTGGAAGTAAAAATACTCAATCGGGGTTGCCGGTTTTGCAGTCTTAGCGTTGCATCCCGGCGCCCCCTTGTTGCTAAAATACATGTGTATCTACTAGTTTGGTTCGTTACGCTTTTAAAAGGCTGATTTCTCTTGCCTTAACCCTGCTGGTCGCCAGTGTGGTTATATTTGTAGCGATCGAAGTTGTCCCAGGTGATCCAGCTAGCTATATGTTGGGGCTTAACGCTGAGCCAGCAACCGTTAATGCACTTCGCGAGGAGCTGGGCTTAAACGTGTCAAAGCCGGCACGCTATCTTAACTGGGTCGGTGGTATGCTGCGTGGAGATTTCGGCACTTCTTACACCTATCGAACACCAGTCGCAGATATGATTGCTGATCGCATGGTGATCTCATTGCCACTGGCGCTTTATGCCCTTGTGTTGTCTACCCTGATTGCCTTTCCCGCCGGTATACTGGCTGCAACCCGGCGTGGTTCTTTTGCCGATGTCAGCATTATGGGGGTTACTCAGTTGGGAGTGGCGATACCAAACTTCTGGTTTGCGATGTTGCTGGTACTGTTCTTTGCAATCAAACTGCAATGGTTTTCTGCAGGGGGATTCCCTGGCTGGGAAGATGGGGTTTTTACTGGCCTGAAAGCCCTCACATTACCCGCGATAGCTTTAGCGTTGCCACAGGCGTCTATTCTGGCGCGTGTGATGCGTTCATCGCTGTTAGATACGCTCGATGAAGATTTCATTCGGACAGCCCGAGCAAAAGGCCTGACAGCGAATCAGTCGCTTTGGCGTCATGCACTCAGAAACGCACTCATACCGGTGCTGACTATTATCGGTTTGCAGTTTTCGTTTTTATTGGCGGGTGCCATTATTATCGAAAATGTTTTTTTTCTTCCTGGTCTGGGAAGGCTGATCTTTCAAAGTATTTCGCAGCGTGATTTGATTGTGGTGGAAAGCGTGGTAATGCTTTTGGTATTTGCAGTAGTCGTGGTGACATTCATTGTAGATATGGCTTACGCCTATGCTGATCCGCGTCTGCGTGCCCGCTATGCCGCCTGAACAAATGGCGTTGCCCTGGTGGCGTCATATGTTGTGGCGGCGCAATCTTATTATCGGTGCTGTACTGGCACTGGTTTTTATTGTTGCGGCACTCGTGTCACTGGTATGGACACCTTACGATGTTACGCAACTGGATATCGCCAATAAGCTTGGCAAGCCTGAAAGCGCTCACTGGTTCGGCACTGATCATTTTGGTCGTGATATTTTTTCCATGATTATGGTGGGTGCACGCACCTCAATTGCTGTGGCATTAATTGCCGTAAGCATTGGTTTATTGTTCGGGGTGCCTTTGGGGCTCGCGGCCGCTGCGAGACAAAACACGATACTGGACGAGTTCATTATGCGGACGAATGATCTTGTTTTTGCTTTTCCGGCGCTGTTGATTGCAATCATGATTACGGCAGTTTTTGGTCCTAGTGCTGTGAATGCCATTATCGCGATAGGTATTTTTAACATACCCGTGTTTGCAAGACTCACGCGTGGTGCTGCACTGAGTTTATGGACTCGGGACTTTATTCTTGCGGCACAAGTGGCCGGCAAATCCCGGGTGTTGATTTCACGGGAGCATATTTTCCCGAATATTTTAAATCTACTGATTGTGCAGGGAACGATTCAGTTCTCACTGGGGATTCTGGCAGAGGCGGGGTTATCTTATGTCGGTCTGGGGGCTCAACCACCTACACCCAGTTGGGGGAGAATGCTGGCGGAAAGTCAGACAATGATTTCTTTCGCTCCGCACCTGGCTTTTTTTCCCGGTATGGCGATTGTTCTGACAGTGCTTGGTCTGAATTTATTTGGCGATGGACTGCGTGATTATTTTGATCCGCGACAAAGGCGTGATAGCCGATGACGCTTCTTGATGTTCGCAGTCTACAGCTGGCTATCAATGATACACCTATACTGCACGGTATCGATATTCAGGTTAATGCCGGGCAGGTGTTAGGTATTATCGGTGAAAGCGGGTCAGGTAAATCATTGACTGCGTATTCAATTCTCAGGTTGTTGCCCAAGGGCGCTGTGGTCGATGGTCAGGTATTGCTTGACGGAAAAAATTTGCTCGGTATAACCGAAGCGCAAATGTGTGATGTGCGCGGTGCTGATATTGGTATGATATTTCAGGAGCCCATGACAGCGCTTAATCCGGTACAAACTATTGGGCATCAGGTGGCAGAAACTGTACAAATTCACCGCGACGTCAATCGAAGAGAAGCCAACAAACTCGCAGCAGCTACGTTAGAAAGAGTTGAGCTGCCGAATGAACAATTTCCACTAAACCGCTACCCGCACGAATTGTCGGGTGGTCAGCGACAACGTGTGGTCATAGCAATGGCGATTGCGCTGCGGCCGCGGTTGCTTATCGCAGATGAGCCTACCACAGCGCTGGATGTCACCACGCAAGCACAGATATTACAACTGCTACGCAAGCTCACTGACGAAGATAAAATGGGGCTTGTCTTGATTTCGCATGACCTGGCAGTAGTCGCAGATACCGCAGATACGCTTGTCATCATGCGTCAGGGCCGAGTGCTTGAATCCGGTCCTACACCGGATGTTTTTCGGGAAATGAAGCATCCCTACACGCGTCAGCTATTTGAAGCATCAACTCATGTTCCGCATCGTGAAGATAACCCAGGCTCTGATATTCCGCTGTTAAAGGTGGATAGCGTATCACGGGATTACACTCTACCCGGGCGTGGTATCTTTGCAGCGACACGAAGGTTCAGAGCGGTGGATGGCGTAAGCTTTGAGCTTTATCGCGGCGAGAATCTAGGGTTAGTCGGAGAAAGTGGCTGCGGAAAATCTACACTTACTCGAGCAATCCTGGGTTTAGAGAAATGTCAGGAAGGCAGTATATCAATTGACGGTGAGCCTGTGATTGCGGGCGAGGCCATGCCGCATTCCTTACGAAGAAAAATGCAGGTGGTCTTTCAGGATCCATATGGATCGTTTAATCCGCGTCACAAGGTTCGCCGCCTGGTCGCAGAACCGTTTCATTTACTTGAGGCTCCACCAACAGGAGCAAAAAAAGTGAACGCAGTGTCTGAGGCGTTAGTCAGTGTTGGGTTAACAGCTGCTGATGCTGACAAATACATTCATGAATTTTCCGGTGGGCAACGTCAGCGAATAGCGATCGCCAGAGCATTGATTATCCGACCTGAACTTATTATTCTGGATGAGGCAGTATCGGCACTGGATGTATCAATCAGGGCGCAAATACTCGATTTACTGGCCGCTCTTTCTGATCAATTTAATCTTTCCTATCTCTTTATTTCCCATGATCTCTCGGTGGTAAGGTCGGTCACGGATCGCGTATTGGTGATGAAGGATGGGCAGATTGTAGAGCAGGGCGAGACTTCACAGGTGTTTCATTCTCCAGTGCACCCCTACACTAAACGCCTGATAGTTGCTGCTCCGGTATTGCGTTGAGTGGTCTGTGGTTGGCACAGCTTCAGTAAGCAGGTAATCTTTCGGATAAATCGTCTCGCTTGCAAGGATTGACACCATTATCCCGGAATTCAAAAAAGTAGTGCGTGGTCTGGTATTACGTTTCTCTTGTATCCTGCTGGCAAGCCTTGCTGTAGTGTCTTCGGCTGCAGCAGAGGTATATCCGTTTCGGATCGGGACCGGCGGTAACGCCGGAACCTACTTCCCAGTCGGTTCGCTGATCGCTGAGGGGATTAGCGGGCGGACGGTGTTGCCGAAGTGTGAAGGATGTTCGTCGCGATACCTGCTGGCTCTGGCGCAGCGTTCTAGCGGGTCTGCAGCCAATGTTGAAGATATCGGTGCGGGGTTATTGGAAGCGGGTCTGTCGCAGGCTGACGTCGTGCATTGGGCCTATCATGGGGCAGGTGCATTCTCCGATACCCCTCTGATCGATAATCTGCGCACTATTGCCACGTTGTATTTTGAAAGTTTGCATTTGGTGGTTCGTGCAGAAAGTGACATCAACTCGGTAAAAGATCTAATCGGTAAGTTGGTATCGGTCGATGAAGTTGGATCAGGGACACAGCTCAATGTGCAGCATGTTCTGCGGGCTCATGGTATCGAGAACAGTGAGTTGCAAACAGTTTATTTGAAAGCCACCGACGCTATTGATCGATTAAGGCGTGAGCAGCTGGATGCCTTTTTTATTGTTGCCGGTTATCCGGTGGCTGGTGTTTCACAACTGATTGGCGATGGCGTGGGTCGAATTGTTCCTGTTGATAGTCCAGAGCTTAAGATACTGTTAAAGGAGTATCCGTTCTTCACAGTCGGTGATATACCAGCTGACACTTACGGGAATGAATACCCTGTACAAACTCTGGCAGTGCCGGCACAACTGATTGTCAATGCAGAGCTGAGTGAAGCATTGGTGTATAAAATTACTGAATTATTGTGGAGCCCGGAAACACTGAAATTACTGAGTACCGGACACCCCAAAGGGGGTGAGGTTAGTTTTAACACAGCTTTGGTGGGGTTAAGTGCACCCTTGCATCCAGGTGCAGCAAGATACTACCGTGAACATGATCACCCGCACTTTGTCGGTCAGGTAGAGTAACAGTTAGTGAAAAAGTGTCTATACGATGACTGCTGAATCCGATCAGGATGTCGTAGTGCAACGCTGGTGGACAGTAATTATTTTTCTATTCGTGGTGGGGGTCGGGATAGCGTTGGCCTTGTTTGTACAGCGTGCCACCACGCAAATTCAAGAAGCCCTGGCGGAAGAAGTACTGCAGCAACAACACGATGTTGCCAATCTGTTGCATGAATATGTGGGCGTAATGCTGGCCCTCGAAAAGGAGCAACGCCAGGCCACCGAAACCAGTAGAAGTGAAGTTGAGCTGGCGTTGGATGACGCTCAGTTGCAACTACAAAAAATGCGTTTCCAATATTCCTTTGAAAGACTTGACGGTGCAGCAACTGCACATGCCCATGTGAAGCCAATACTGGAAGATGTTGAGCAATGGCTCGCGTGGGGCTTGCCGGGTTTCACGGCAAGAGATTCAGTTGTGCTTGAGATGGCTTCGCAACGAATGGCGGACCGATACGGCCAACTTCGACGCATTGCGTTCGAAACTGACAGTGTTGCCACTACCCTAATTTCTGCGCAATCTGCTTACCTGGAACGGTTTCGAGGATCACTTATCTCATTGCTGGGTTTGTTTGCCTTGCTGGCATTGGGGATTGCAGCTTTGTTAATCAGACAGCGCAATTTGCAGGCTAGATTGAGAAAAGACCAGGAAAGCTACGCACAGCGGATTGCAGACTTTGCAGATATCGGCGCTGACTGGTTTTGGGAAATGACAGATTCACTGCGGCTAAAAGTATTATCCGGGCGTGCACTTAAACCACTGGGTCAGGACAAGGCTGCCGATGTCAGCGAAGAAGCTAATACAGGATTTAACTCGTTCGGTAATAAAATGGCCGATGTACACTGGCCGACAGAAAGCCTTGATGCACGGGAAGAGTTCAGCGAATTTGAATCAGACTGGATCACTGACGATGGTGATCGGCGTGTGATTTCGCTAAGTGGCCGACCGTTGACCGGAACTGACGGGGCATTCATGGGTTATCGGGGGGTAGCGCGCGATGTGACCAAGCGTCGCAACATTGAGTTGGAGTTGGAGGCTGTCTATCAGAAGCTGATTAAGGCGCAGACTATCGGGCGTGAGCAGGCGGAGGAAGCGCTTCGGGACTCAGAGCAATTTTTGCGTATTTCGCTTGATTCGATGGACGCGAATATCGCCATCCTGGATGAAAGCGGTTGGGTGAAAGTATCCAACCAGGCGTGGAAATCCTATTGTGGCGTCAATGCCCGGTATGGAACGGGAGTCCATTACCTGGACGCTTTCAACGCACGTCCTGCTGCTGAGCAGAGCAGTTTTCATGTGGCTGCCCGAGATATTGATGAGGTACTTAGCGGGCACCGAAGTAGCTTACATTTCGAGTTTTCATGTCAATTGCCGGATCAAATGCGCTGGCTCGTCATTCATCTGACCACCTTTGAATCCAATGCACTGCAATTTGCAGTTTTGGTGTACGAGGATATTACCGACATCCGCAAGCTTGAAGAGCAGGATCGCAAGCTGCGGGCAGATTTGGCGCATGTCGCGCGATTGACTACTGCCGGCGAGATGGCCACTGTGCTGGCGCATGAGTTGAATCAGCCACTGACAGCGATAAGCCATAATAGCGATGCTCTGTTATCCAGTCTTTTAATCGAATGTGATCTCAGCGAAGATGTGATGGCAACGGTGTCAGATATATACGAGCAGTCGCAGCGTGCAGGCGGTATCATACAAAGCATACGGCAGATGGTCCGTAAGGATACACAATCGACCAGTAGTGTTAATATTAATTTGCTGGTGGAAGAAACCGTCCGCCTGACGAATCCGGAAGCGCGTGAGCATAACGTGAATGTACGTCTGCAGCTGGCACGTGATCTTCCGAATTTACGGATTAACGCGGTGCAGATCCAGCAGGTATTAGTCAACCTGGAGCGCAACGGGGTTGAAGCAATCCGGCACCATGGCAGCGAGGAGAGGGACCTTTACATCACGACTTCACAGAGTGACGACGGATTTATTCGAGTGACTGTACAAGACACCGGGCCGGGCGTCACAGTTGAGGCACGCTCTGATTTGTTCAAATCATTCCGCACCACGAAACCAGATGGTATGGGGATGGGTTTGTCGATCAGTCAGTCCATTGTAGAAGCACACGGTGGTCGGCTGTGGCTGGATGAGTCTCCACTCGATATGACCACTTTCCATTTTACATTGCCGGTAATCTAAGGGCTAAACCTATGCAAGTCGCTGAGAAAGCAGTTCACATTGTCGATGATGACGAAGCTGTGCGCAAGGCCCTGACGCGCTCCCTTGAGCAGCGCGGCTTTACGGTTTCCAGTTATGCAAGTGCTGAAGCCTTCCTCGCTTCGTATAGACACGAATCCCCGGGGTGTCTGGTGCTGGATGTGCGAATGCCGGGGATCAATGGACTTGAATTGCAGGAAATACTTGCCGAAAAAAAAATACCACTACCGATCATATTCATCACTGGGCATGGTGATATCCCAATGTCAGTTCGTGCGATGAAAGGTGGTGCCACTGATTTTCTGGAAAAGCCTTATCCGGTAGAAATGTTGGTCGAACGTTTAGACAGTGCCCTGGAAGCGGGAATTCAGTTACATGAAAGTGCTTTGCATGCCTCAGAAATTAAAGGTTGTTATGAGCAACTGACGCCGCGTGAAAAAGATGTGATGATCCGTTTGGTTGCTGGTGCTGCTGATACATCGAACAAGGTAATTGCCAGAGAGCTTGATATCAGTCACCGTACTGTCGATGACCACCGCGCCAGAGTGATGGCTAAAATGCAGGCGCGATCACTAGCCGAACTAGTTGAGATGGCCAAAGTTTGCGGTGTATATACTGCAGAGCCTTCAGCGTAAACACTCATCTCTGAAGCCTGTTAAAAGATCGAAACTATTAACCAGGTCTCATACTTCCCTTAAAAACACTCCCGTGTACATACGGATTTTCTATGTGCTGCTGAAGGGGCAAGGTTAACGGTGTCTCCGCAGACTGGTGTTTTCAGCCAGCAATCTGCGTAAAGATGATTCGTTATCGCTATCAACTGAACGCCGTCAGTAGATAATCTGCTTTGAATATTGAGAGGAAATCATATGACCGGGTCTTTTAAATCTACGCTGCTGGCAGCCGCCTTCGCCACTGGTATCGCTGCCTCGGGGGCGGTGTCTGCAGAAACTTTTGTAACGATCGGTACCGGAGGACAGACAGGGGTCTACTACGTAGTTGGTGGGTCAATCTGCAAACTGGTTAATCGCGGTACTAAAGATCACGATATTAAATGTACGCACACAACCGGTGGGTCGGTTAAGAATATTAATGGTATCAGAGCCGGAGACCTCGATATGGGGGTTGCACAATCTGACTGGCAGTATCATGGTTACAACGGTACCTCGCCAACGCAATTTCCAGACGGCGCGTTTGAGGAGTTGCGTGCTGTATTCTCTGTTCATCCAGAGCCCTTCACCGTTGTTGCACGTGCAGATTCCGGAATCACTACGTTTGAACAATTGGTTGGCAAGCGTGTGAACGTTGGAAACCCAGGCTCCGGAGCCAGAGGCACCATGGAAGTTGTGATGGAGAAAATGGGTTGGACTATGGATAGTTTCAAACTGGCGGCCGAGCTCAAGTCTTCAGAACAATCACAGGCACTATGCGACAATAAGATTGATGCAATGGTGTTCACTGTTGGTCACCCGAGTGGGACGATTAAAGAAGCCACTACCTCGTGTGAATCGATTTTGATTCCTGTCACTGGCGCTGAAATAGATAAACTGGCTGAGGAAAATTCATACTATGCAAAAACCAGTATCCCGGGTGGCATGTATACAGGTACAGATACTGACACAGAAACTTTTGGTGTTGGCGCGACTTTCGTTACCTCTGCCGATGTGCCAGAAGACACCGTCTATGCCATCGTTGCGGCTGTTTTTGATAACTTCAAGAGATTTAAAAGATTGCACCCTGCTTTCGCTAACCTGAGTGAAGAAGATATGATTACTAAAAACATATCTGCCCCTCTTCATCCGGGCGCTATAAAGTACTACAAAGAAAAAGGCTGGATGTAATTTTTCAGGGCGTGCCGTACGGCACGCCCTGTTCTCATGGCAAATTGATGTGCTACCAAAAGAGTACCGGGTCGGTATTGGAGGGATGGTATGAGTGAAGTAAAAACAGAGCCTGATCTGGATGCAATGGTGGCATCTTCCGATACCGGTGGCCGAAAACCTGCAAACCCTGTGGTTGCAAAAATCATAGCGGGTGTCGCCTTGTTATGGTCTTTGTTCCAATTATGGATTGCATCACCGTTACCGTTTATTTTCGGGGTTGGTGTATTTAACGATACTGAATCGCGCTCTATCCATTTAGCTTTCGCTATTTTTCTTACGTTCCTTGCTTATCCGGCTTTTAGTAAATCACCACGTGACTATGTACCCACAATAGATTGGGTGCTCGCGACCGTAGGGGCTTTGTGTGCTGCCTATTTGTTTCTGTTTTACAGTCAGCTGTCTACAAGACCAGGTAATCCGAACAGCATTGATATTGTTGTGGCATCGGTCGGTATTGTTTTACTGCTAGTTGCAACATGGCGTGCATTGGGCCCGCCGTTGATGATTGTTGCGTTGGTGTTTCTTTTATACTGTTTTGGCGGGCAAAGTATGCCGGGCATATTGGCGTGGAAAGGCGCGTCATTTGGTGCCATCGCAGATAATCAGTGGTTATCTACCGACGGCGTCTTTGGCATTGCTCTGGGTGTTTCCAGCGGATTTGTTTTCCTGTTTGTCTTATTCGGTGCTCTGCTCGATAAGGCAGGAGCTGGTAATTATTTTATCAAAGTAGCGTTCTCTTTGCTGGGGCACTATCGTGGCGGTCCTGCAAAAGCAGCGGTCGTTTCTTCGGCGATGACTGGATTGGTTTCAGGTTCATCAATAGCAAACGTGGTAACCACAGGTACCTTTACTATTCCTATGATGAAGCGCGTTGGCTTTAGTGGAGAAAAAGCCGGGGCGGTTGAAGTTGCATCTTCAGTGAACGGGCAAATCATGCCGCCGGTGATGGGGGCAGCGGCTTTTCTGATGGTTGAGTATGTGGGAATCAGTTATTTTGAAGTGGTAAAACATGCCATTATTCCTGCACTAATTTCCTACATCGCATTGGTTTATATTGTTCATCTGGAATCAATGAAGCTTGATATGAAAGGTTTGCCACGGCGCACTGTGGCACGCCCTCTGTTGCATTCACTAATGCGCTTCGCACTCGGTATTTTTCTGGTTTGTGTGCTGAGTTTTGCCGTCTACTACGGTCTGGGTTGGTTGAAGCCTGTGGCCGGTGATAATTCGGGGTGGGTGATTGCTGGATTGATTGGTGTGGTTTATTTCGCACTGGCAATTATTTGTTCAAAACAACCGGATCTTAAAATTGATGATCCCAATTCTCCGGTCGTCGAACTGCCAGACCCCAGGCCCACGATCTTATCGGGACTTCACTATTTGTTACCAGTGATTGTTTTAATCTGGTGTCTGATGGTTGAGCGTTTGAGTCCCGGGCTTTCGGCCTTTTGGGCGACCGTACTGATGATTTTTATTTTAATGACTCAGCGCCCTTTGTTTGCTCTGTTTCGTGGTGGTAAGAATATGGGGGCACAAATCAAACGTGGTTTTTCAGAGTTGCTGGATGGTCTTGAGACCGGTGCTCGAAATATGATCGGTATTGGTATTGCTACGGCGACGGCAGGGATTATTGTCGGGGCTGTTTCATTAACGGGGGTAGGTCTGGTTTTAGCCGACCTGGTAGAGATTGTGTCAATGGGTAATCTCTTCCTGATGTTATTGTTTACCGCGATCTTAAGTTTAATCCTGGGTATGGGGTTGCCGACTACAGCAAACTATATTGTGGTTTCGTCTTTGTTGGCACCGGTTATTGTAACGCTTGGTCAGCAGTCCGGGCTTATCGTTCCATTGATTGCTGTCCACTTGTTTGTTTTCTATTTTGGCATCATGGCAGATGTGACTCCTCCGGTCGGGTTGGCGTCGTTTGCAGCGGCGGCGATATCGGGTGGTGACCCTATTCGAACCGGGTTCGTTGCATTTTTCTATAGCCTCAGAACTGCGATGCTGCCATTTCTGTTTATATTTAATACAGATATGTTGCTGATTGACGTCGGTTGGGCTGGTGGAATACTGGTGTTTATAGTTGCGACCATCGCGATGTTGCTGTTCGCCGCCGCAACACAAGGCTGGTTCTTAACACGTAATCGTTGGTGGGAATCCATCGCGATGCTGTTGGCTGCCTTCACGCTCTTCAGACCTGGTTTTTGGATGGATAGAATCTCACCGCCCTTCGAGCAAACTGCACCGTCTGCGCTGGTGGAAACATTCGACAGCCTTGAAGCCGGTACAGATATTCGTTTTAGAGTATTGGGTGAGGATGAAGTTGGTCGCGTGCGATCTTTCGTTACACCAATAACGGTCGCTGAAGGGGTGGATGGGGAAGAGCGTCTTGCTAATACTGGTATCGAATTACTGGTGGAAGGTGATGAGGTATTGATTGATGGTGTTGGCTTTGACAGCCCTGCCGAGCAGGCGGGTCTCGATTTTGATCAGGTGATTCAGGAAGTCTCTGTGCCAAGATCATCACTGCCCAAAGAGTTAATGTACCTGCCGGCACTTGCATTAGTGGCGCTAATCTGGAAATTACAGTCTGCCAGGCGCCGGCGTGCAAATCCTGATATCGAGCGTAGCGATACTATCGCTGCTAATGCTGCATTGTCTCAGTCTAACGAGGCCACTTGATATGTTTAATAAAATACTAGTTCCTGTCGATTTGTCGTCGCCGGAACCCGGGGTGAGAAGCTGTCCCAGGGCGCGAAAGCTTGCTGAGATGTTCAATGCAGACGTATTGTTGCTCACTGTGTTGCCAGGCTACAGTATGCCAATGGTTGCCAGTTTCTTTCCGGAAGACGCAATTAAAAAGGCTGAGGCAGAAAGCTTGCAGAAATTGCAGGCACTTGGTCGCGAGTACTTTGCAACACCGCCTGAAACATCGATCTGCAGTGGTAAGCGGGCAAAAGAAATTTTGCAAAAAGCAGAGGAATGGGGCGCTGATTTAATTGTTTTCGGCTGCCGTCCGAAAGATATGTTGGGTGGTGAGCTTCAATTGGGTTCCTGTGGCACTGCAGTTTCCGAGCGTGCCAGGTGCAGCGTGCTGGTTGCGCGCTAAGCCGGGGATCGATAGACCAGATGCACCTTATTACCGTCCGGGTCGCGCACGTATGCACCGTAGTACCCTTTGCCATAGTGAGGTCGTGGGCCTGGCGGGCCATCGACTGAGCCGCCGTTATTTAATCCGGCCTGGTAGGCGTTGTCGACACTGGCTGTAGAATCTGCATGAAATGCCACCATGTTGCCGTTGCCTGCCGAGGCCTCGGCGTTGTTGAATGGAAGGCAGACGAAGAATTGAGGAGAGTCGGGGGTAGATTGTACCCAGCTGGCATATTCCCGAGATTTTTGTTGTCGCGTGATGTTCAGCGGAGCGAACAAAGCGTCGTAGAAGCGGCAGCTTCTGTCAATATCTGTGCTACCAAACGTGACATGCGAGA
>CAZNOB010000041.1:0-16988 GCA_964574535.1 uncultured Granulosicoccaceae bacterium
GGAATCATTGTCTCTATACCGGTAGTTACATCTACTATAAGCAAGAGTCACCCCCGACTGTTCGTCAGAACCGGTTTTCGAGATGAATTGTATTTTTTTCAGTCGATTTTAGGGAAAGTGACAACACTGACAATACAACACAGGTAATAGAGACCACATTTTTTGTGGCTTCATTGACACAGCTGTCAAAAAGGCATCACCTCATGAGTGATCTTTGATGAGCCTCCAGAGCCATAGGGGGCGGTGCGCTGTCGCGCAAGTGTATGACATCCCTGCCGGGGGCCTTCATTTTCGAAAAGACCAAAAACGGAAGCAAAAAGTCTATTGCGACTACTCAGCCCTTCGGGTGCCTGCGGCATTTTGAGAGTGATCGTGGAAGAGGATAGCGCTTGCAGCCATCCATGGCTGACAGCGCTCTTTACGCCATACCTGGCGCGTCGACCCACTTCCACAATCACTCTCAAAACTGATTAAACGCGGGTAGATCAAGAGCGAAAGGGCAAGAGCAAACGCTTTGCGTTTTGCATCTGGCTATCGCAGGGGGCATAAGTCGCCAGCTACGCGTGCCATCTAAGGTCCCCAGCCCCAAAGGATTGGCTGCTCAGTTCAGCAGCACAGGCATCATCTACCCATTTATTATTATCTGACTTTTTATGTTTGAAGTTTTTGTTGAGACATAAGTGACTGATCAAAAATTGACCGGGGTTAACAGCACGACAGAGAACCGCTCGCAGGAGCGGATGCTACCCGGGGAATTTTAAATCACTTTCCCCGACTAACCATTCGAGGGGTTAGGGTTAGCTGCTAGCTGCTCGGTAACATACGCTATTAATTTTTCCGGGTCCGCGTGATAGTGATTGAACACAACCATGCCATCCGGGTTGATCAGAATTAGCCAGGGCGTACCACCGGTAAAATACTCACGCATCGTGATCGGACTTTTGTCATTGTCGGGGTCTCCAGGGTCATGCCCCATGACTACTGGCAATTCATAGCGCAATTGCAATTTTCGTACATCTTCGACAGTGTTAGTTTGATATCCTTCGAATACAGTTTGTATAGCGGCAATCGCCACACCGGGGTGATCGTGAAAGCGTTCGGCGAACGCCTGTAACGTGGGGAAACCGCTGCTGTGACACCCCGGACACCAGTCCTGAAAGCATTTGAGAAAAACCCATTTCCCACGAGACTCTAAAACAGAAAAGTGCCCTGGATTACCATCAGCATCAATCCAGTAGTCCAGCGCTATCTCGGGTGCAGGGTGACCTTCAATACCCCATCTAATACCATTCGACGTCTGAGCAATAGCGGCAGTGGCACCGAGACCAGCGCCAACACAAAGACCAGCGGTCGTTTTTACTAACAAATCTCGTCGACCCCGATCGAATTGAGGCCCTGCAGCAAGGTTGCCAGGTTTGTTTGTTTTTGTAAATTTCATACTTATCCCGTCTCCGACAAAGGCACTTGCATGTAAAACAAGCCGACGCTGCGATTAAACATTCAGTGCTGGCGACCAACTGTATACGATCCGCCACTTCACTAGTCCGGCAAACGCGTGTTCAGACAGTCTTCAGCGCCCTGGGCTACACTCGCCATGGACTGCATTAGTCATAACGCGACTGGCGAATTTAGCTTTTATGTTTCAATTTATACCCGAAAATGTATAGCAGCAACGTATGAGTCTTGTCATGTTGACCATAACATCTGCATTTTATTCGGCAATTCCGACTATATATAATTATCCTGTCTCTACTGATTAACTGGAACACATTTGTGAAAATAATTAAACGTCTAATCCTTGGATTGTCGATATTAGCAATCCTGCTCATTGGTGGCGTTTTTTTGGCGCTCAAGTTTATTGACCCAAACGACTACAAAGACAAAATTCAGTCACTAGCGCTGGAAAAAACCGGCCGTTCACTCTCCATTGATGGAGATATCGGTCTGAGTTTTTTCCCATGGGCCGGTTTTTCTCTTGGAAAGATTGCAATGGCCAATCCAGATGGATTTGGTGATTCTTCATTCGTACAAATCGATAGCGCGCAAATCAAGGTAAAACTGTTGCCGCTGTTAAAGAAATCGGTCACCGTCAATACGGTTGAACTCAACGGCTTGAATCTCGACCTTCAGCGCGCAGCCGACGGCAGCACTAACTGGGACGACCTCGTCGCCACAAACGATCAGAACACTCAAGATGCAAGTCAGTCTGACACAAGCTCTGCAAACTCGGACACCGGCGCTACCGACGCCGACGGACTGCAGGACCTCACCATTGGCTCCATCATAATAAGCAATGCACAAATCAACTGGCGAGACGCGCAGAACAACACCGACGCGTTGCTGACCGATTTCAATTTGAGCAGCGACACCATTGAACTTGCAAAACCATTTTCGATGGAAACAGATTTCACTGTGCAAAGCGCAAGTATTGGTGTAAACGCGCAAATCAGTGGTGCCGGAGAAATCACCGCGGACCTGGAAAGTCAACAATACCAAATCAGGCAACTCAAGTTAGCCACCACCGCTGCGGGCGAAGCCGTACCTGTTCAGGACTTCTCCCTGGACCTTGAAGGCGATATTGTTGCCGACTTGCTGGCACAGACTGCATCCGTTACATCGCTAACGCTGAATACCATTGGAATAGAACTCTCCGGTGACGTACAGATTACAGATCTCGCCAACAACCCGACGATCAACTCTGCATTAAAAAGCAATACATTTAACCCGCGGATGATTGCAGAAAAACTGAACATAGAATTACCGGCAACGCAGGATCCACAGGTGCTGAATACAGCATCGGTCACGATGAATCTGTCTGGTTCTGCAAAAGCCGCAACTCTTGACAACCTATCAATCAAACTCGACGACACAACGTTCGGTGGCAATGCCGCCCTGCCCGATCTTACCCGCCAGGTACCACCGGTAAATTTTGATCTGGCACTAGATACTATCGACATGGATCGCTACCTGCCGCCAGTGGACGAAAACGCAACCACAACAGACGCATCAACCGAAGGAACCGTTGCCGACAACACAGCCGGTGATACACCCATAGCCCTTCCGGTAGACTTAATGAGACAGCTTGATGTAGACGGGAAATTCAAGGTTGGCAGCTTTAAGGTATCCAACCTGACCACACAAAATATCGAAATACCAATTACCGCCAAAAACGGAAAAATCAACCTTAACGACATCAAGGCATCTCTCTATGAAGGTGAAATGGCAACTAACATAGCGATAGACGTTACTAACGCAGAACCGCTTTATCAATTTTCAACCAGCTTGACCAGCATACAGGCAGAGCCCCTCTTGCAGGATATGCTTCAGAGCAGTGCCCCGCTCAGCGGCGCGGCAATCATAAGTGCAAACCTGTCTACAACGGGTGACACCGTTAATCAGTTAACCAGTAATTTAAACGGCCAGTTTATCTCTGATTTTACGGATGGTGCAATCAACGGCATCAATATCGGATACCAGCTTAGGCGGGCAAAAGCACTTTTCAGCAACTCCACCGAAACCACAACAGAGCCCGTTAGCAGAACTGATTTCTCGGCACTACATGTAAGTGCCGCCATTAACAACGGGATTATCCAGTCTGATGATTTAGATATTCGCGCACCTGCCTTAAGAATAACCGGTACAGGCACAGTAGATTTGCCAAAGGAATTTGTTGACTATACGGTTAATCCCGGAGTGGCAGGCACTGTTCAGGGGCAAGGTGGCAAGGACCTTGATGATCTCAAAGGCTTTGCGGCAAGCATTCCTGTGCGCGGTACCTTTGATGAATTGAGTAATGATTTTACCGGCACCATTTTCGCCGCCATTAGAAATGATTTTTCTAACCGTGCCGAAGACGCCGCAAAGGCTCTGGCAAAACAGAAAGCCGACAAAATTAAAGCCGAAGCAAAAGAAAAAGCAGATGCTGTAAAACGTCAGGCTCAGGAAAAACTACAAGCTGAAAAAGCACGAGCGAAGCAAATAGCCCAGGAACAGATCACCGCTCAAAAACAAAAGGCAGAAGCGGCAGCAGATGAAATTAAGGATAAAGCCAAAGATAAATTGAAAAGTTTATTTAAATAAACCCTGCTCCAGCAGTCTGCACGGTAGAAGTCTGCGAAGCGACAACATGCCATGGCACGGGCCCTTGTTCATTAAATGATGCTACGATCATTTAAGGCCCGTAGTTATTCTCACGTCACGAAAATGATCAATGGTAATATCGCCTTGGGCGCACGTCAGGGTACGTTCGAAGCAGCAGAGGTTCTGCTGCACAGACTTTCATCTAACAAAGTTATAAGTGTCTGATTGTTGGTAAACGTTACGTTACCTGTCTCTGACCCTGTCTCCAGCAACAGAACCCTCAGCAAGCGTCGGTATCAAACCGGCGAACGAAACAAAGCGCCAACCACGGCCGCAAGAATCAACAGTGCAACAGAAGCAAAAGTTACCATAAACCCGGCGCCGCGCGATCCCGGATCCTTAATATAGGATAGCCAATACAGCGTCCGCCCAACCAAATACACAACACCTAAAGCAGCCATATAAGCCGGTGACCAGTACACCGCGGCGACAAACAGCGCGGGCAGAAAACAAACCAATTGCTCCAGCGTATTCGACTGCACCCGATATATACGATCGAACATTTCATGGCCCGACGTGGCTGGCGCATTGACCCCGTATTTACCTCGGGCGCGCCCTACCTGAATCGCGAAGAAAATGTATTGGGCAATAGCCAGCATCGCTACGAGATGAACAAATTTCACAAGCGCACCCTGAGAATCGGCAAAAGTTAAGTAAAGACAAATAAGTCGGCAGACCAAACTGCCAGCCCTGCACTCTATCCTACCTAATACAGTGATTTTTTGCTGACAAACATACGGTCCAACATCGCGACCCGGAAGCTACAAGGTCTATGGGTATTCTTTACAAAAATGAAGACCCCCGAATGCCCTACAAGCCCACAAGCCCAAAAAAACCGACCCCGTCAAACATCACACCACCGCGTGTTCTCGTTCTATCGAGATAGCGTACCGGTTGCTGAAATAAGACTCCCGCCACCAATGGTCAGTGATTCGAATTGTGTAACCGCATGGATCTGAAGCAAGCCATTGCTGTCAAATTCGAGTGTAGGCTCGTCCAGCTGCAGGATCAGCGAACTTGAAGTTGCGATGTTAAGATCAAGCCCCTCCAGAAGGCCGCTTGCAAACTCTGTCTGTTGAGACAATTCAGCGCAAATGTACGGAACCCCTTCCAACTGGGTTCCCTGTTCGATAAGCGTGGTAGTAACACTACCGAACAAGTTACATACGGCGGTATCGGGCTCATTGACGCCATTGATTACTACTTCAGCATTCCATCTGCATGATCGGGCACTGTCGTCAGAGAACTGAAATTCCCCCCGATAAGCACCCAGTATGTTTAGTAACGCCGGGGACTCGCAGGCTTGTCCGGTCCAGTCAATAGCCGCGGATGGGCCAGATTCTGCAGAGGTCACATTGCCGCCACTCGAACCAGAGCACCCGGCGAGCACCAGAGATAAAATAAAAACCGACAATACAGAAACCGTTCGAAAACAAGAAGAACCAATATTCAATTCAATCACCATGCATTAATTCTAAAACGCCACCCTGACACCGCAAAACACAAGTCCACACTCGCCGTTTGCAATCAACGTAGCGTACTTTCCCTTGCCGTTCCGACAAGCGCAAACATGAACCGTTGTACCCATTCATTTTGTAAAAAGCAATGAGCAAAAGCTTAGAGAACAATCACAGATGAGCAACGCAGAACGACAAACATTGCATTGCTATCGATGATTCTCCAGGCTACTAACTAGCCCACGAGCTGCATCCAGCCGCCATGATGAAGGCATTTGCTGTTCGCTGCCCCAGGAATCCGGGCGCATCTGATCCCACAAATTCGCCTGCATCGCTCGACTGTGACAAATTCTAAAATCTCTGCCTTAATAGCGTTTGTTACCGAATTTCTCGTACGGCCACCAGCCGCACTATTCATGAAGATTGAGCGTCCAGAGTCACTAGCGCTATACAGGTCGCCCTATCGCCTGAGAAACGTGCCCCGATTTAACAACTGCCAATCCTAAAAGAAACTCTGGTTTTTACAGAAAAAGGCCGCAAAAAGCAGCAATGGCTCATCTACGAGCACCAGGCCATTGAAAATATACAAACTTTTTGTTTCCAGAGTGGGCAAGGCTTTATAAGCGCGGGCCCCACAAGTGATACCAATTGAAGTTTGTCGGGGTTGAGTAGTGAAGCATGAGCGTTAGAGAGTAAAAACCCAACGAAGTACTAAGCAGATAATGGTTCTTGCCCAGTCTCTTTGTTTTTGGCCTCTTGCCGGGGTGGAGATTTCATCAAACAAATGCAAAAGTGTCTGCTTTTAGTGTTTAGATATTTTCGGCAACATACGAAACCGTCCGGTAAAGACGATAAACGCAACGCGTTTGCTTCTGCTCTTCCGCTTTTGATCTACCCGCGGTTATCAGTTTTGAGAGTGATCGTGGAAGTGGGTCGGCGCGCCATAGATGGCGCAAAGAGCGCTGTCAGCCATGGATGGCTGCAAGCGCTATCCACATGCACGATCACTCTCAAAATGCTGCAGGCACCCGAAGGGCTGAATTGTCGCAAAAAGACTTTTTGCTTCCGTTTTTGGTCTTTTCAAAATAAAGGCCCCCGGTAGGGATGTCCTGTTAGCAGCGCAAAAGCGCACCGCTCACCGGGGGTGGATACTCTAGCGGCGATTAATGTTAAGCCGATCCAGTGAAAAAGTGCCTGTGCCCCAGAAGGTTTCGGTGCCCAGCTCAATAGCGCCCATCCAGGTATTATTTACAATGGCGGGAACGCCAAATGCTGTCCCATTTTCGCGAGTCCAGTCAATGAAAGCATTCCAGTTTAATCTGCCGGATGAGAAAGGAGTTTGGGCCACAAACGCCACGTATCCCCAACTCAGTGCCGGATTAACATGCACATCCCAATCACGACCATCGATGCGAGCGGTTGTCACGATAGGACCCGGTGTGCGTATTTCGGGTTTTCCGACCCAGACCATCAACTCAAACTGCTTGTTGTCATCTTCAGCTTCACGGCTATAGTGAAAAAACGACTCGAAGGCGACGTTACGTTCAGCGTTGCCAGTTTCAGAGAAGGCAAAGTCTATAGTAAATTGCGGAAGACTATTTAATGGTGCCGGCAAACCGGTTTCTGCAACCGAACCAGACTGGTTGAAGCTTGTTTTGCGGCCATAGTATACCTGTGGGTAAGACTTGACAGAGAACTCGTTACCTTCCGAGCGGCCCAGCCAGTTATAGTCCCAGCTCGCCACCGGTTGTGACCTGTTTCCACTCAGCGTTATGCACTGAGACCAGTTATCGGAAAACACTCCCGAGGCATTCCAGACGTTATTTTGCAAGCGGAAATCGCCGTATGGAATCTCAAACCAGTCCTCACAAATTCTGCGATTAAATAATGGATCGTTGCGGGTGGCCGTGACACCAGCCAACACTGCACAAGTCTGATTATTTTCATAACCAAACCCGCTGTTATTGACATCACTTGCATCCGTCAAACAAACAGGGCGCCCGTTGACAGTACCCGGCGAAACTGTAGCGACAGGAGGTGGAGGAAGCGCGACAGAAGGGTTTCTATCTGCATTGTTGTTACTGTTACTAGTGGCACTTGTTACCAAACAGGTTTGATTATTCTCGAAACCAAAACCATCACCATCAGGATCGGACTGACGACTGTCACAAGTCGGGTATCTCTGCCCCGGCAAGGCGGCGGCAACCGGTGGAGGAGCGGCTGATCCGGTTGTGTTACCAGAGGTCTCATCTGACACGACACAGGTCTGATTGTTTTCCCAACCAAAGCCATCGCCGTCTGGATCAAACTGATCACTGCTGCAAGCAGGGAACCTGGAAGCACGAGCACCAGTGGAAGAGGTTCCACCCGAAGAGGTATTGGTAGAAGAGGTACTGGTCGAAGCGTCCACAATGCAGGATGCATTATCTTCCCAGCCCCAGCCGTCACCATCAGCGTCACTGGATCCACTGGAACATATTGGAAAACCAGTTTGTCCATGAACACTTTGGGGAATTGGCGCAAAAGCCAACGCAAATGGGATTACCAGGTACGCTGGCTTGACGAGCGGAATTTTAAATTTTGTTTGCAAGGGAATAACTCTAGATATCAAATAAAAAAATGAAAAAGTCTTTCGACGCCACAGCCCCTACTGTGGCATCGAAACCCTTAAATTCCAATTAGATGGCATTTTGGTAACTGCAGATTTCTGCGGCTAGCGGTGCTTTATTCGATGGCGCTAAGCACCGGGCTAGCTAGAAAGAGCATTAACTTAGGACGATAAAGAAGCATACTAACTGCAGTTCTCCTGCCACGATACACAACTACTCAGTGGCTATACAATTCAAGAGAAATGCAACGTTACTGTATATAAATGTTACGCAGAGTTATCGCTTAGCCTCAGTATTTATCAGTAACAAATAACAACAGTATAACAGAATCATAACAGCACTAATGGATAGCGATTGCTCAGCCTGAAAAAACAATGATCAGTGAACCTGCATTCACTAAAGCTGACAGGTAACTAAAGCAAAAAATCATCAACTCAGATCATCACAACAACACTGTCAAAATAACCTGTATAAATTCTGCAACAACAAATCACAGCAAATGATGTCGCCCCGGATCAGGCGTACAATCAACAAACAATGCTCATACAACACAAAAAAATGACCTTATGTGGCTAGCCCGACCAGCCATTTTATGCGTATTGCTTTTATTCGATACTTCGCTGGCGAAGGAGTATTTTCGATATCAGGTACTGGAAACTCTTCCGCACGATGTGTCGTCATTCACTCAGGGGCTCGAGCTGTCTGATGGATTGATATATGAATCGAGCGGGCTTTACGAAAAATCCAGAGTTCGCAAGTATCACCCTCAAAATGACTCCACTTTGGCGCAAATACATTTACCAGATAAGTACTTCGCGCAAGGCCTTACAATTCTCAATGATGAACTGTTTGTCCTTACCTGGAAGGCAGGTAAGCTGTTCGTTTTGAATTCTGATGATCTGTCTATCGATCGGGAAGTCAGCTATGACGGAGACGGATGGGGGCTTGCCAACAATGGCCAGCAACTCATCATGAGCGATGGTAGCGATACGATCTATTTTCGCAATCCTGCTACCTTCCAAATAGAACGGGAAATCAACGTCTACAGCCAACAGCATTCAGTGCAGCGCATCAATGAACTCGAGTACGCAAGAGGCTACATCTGGGCAAACATTTGGCGCAGTTCACTGATAGTGAAGATAAATCCACGGACAGGAGAATTAGTCGAATCCTACGACATGCAGAATCTTGTAAAGAAACATACAACGAGCAATGATCGTGTTCTTAATGGCATAGCATACGACCCGGATAAAAACGCTTTTTGGATCACTGGCAAACTCTGGTCCACGCGCTATCTGGTCAGGCTTGGTCATCCACAGGAAGCTCAAAAATAGCGTGGTCAAATACACACCAGGAGACTACGCTCCGGCGAGCGGTGCGCTGTCGCGTAGCTAACAGGACATCCCTGCCGGGGGCCTTCATTTTTGAAAAAGACCAAAAACGGAAGCAAAAAGTCTTTTTGTGACAATTCAGCCCTTTGGGTGCCTGCGGCATTTTGAGAGGGTTCGTGCAAGTAGATAGCGCTTGCAGCCATCCATGGCTTCCCTGGCGCGCCGCCCCTCTTCCACGATCACTCTCATAACGGATTAAACGCCGGTAGATCAAGAGCGAAAGGTCAAGCGCAATCGCTTTTTATTTGCGTCTGTTTATCGTGCTTACTGAGTGGCTCTGCATGTTGTCAAAAACATCTACGCACTAACAAATCAGACACGTAAGCATTTAATAGATGAAAGCCTGCGTGATAGAAGACTGCGTAACGAGTACGTGCCATGGCGAGGGCCTTTGTATTTTTAAATGATGGTACGATCATTTGAGGCGCATAGTTATTCAGACGTACCGAAAATGATCGATTATTCCTATACCTTTGGTGCGTCGTCAGGGCACGTTCGCAGTAGCAGAGGCTCTGCCGCGCAGGCACCAAGCCTCTATTAATTCTGCCCCGGAAGAAAGTCAAACCTTCTCCTTCTCCTTATGAAGTGCAATTGCTTGTTGCGCACGCTTGCCAATAATCCAGGCAACGACCGCCGTTGCCATCAAGCCACCAACAATTAACAACCATTTCATGACTCCACCCTCACCATTGGCGGTGGCGCCAAGCGAGCCAATATAAACATACAAGGCACTGGCAGGCATGACGCCAAATAACGTGGCAACCACATACGGCAGAAACCCGATATTGGTGACTGAAAACAAATAATTTTGCATACCATAGGGAATCAATGGGCTCAGCCGCAGCAAGACAACAATACGCCAGCCTTCATCACTAAACGCCTGGTGTAATGATTCCAGCCGTGGATTACACTCGATCATTGCAAGCACGCGCTGACGCGCAATGTAACGCCCTAATAAAAAAGCAACCGCAGCGGCCAGTGTTGCCGATCCCACCACCAGAGGAAACCCCCAGAAGCCAAAGGCAAGCCCTGCCGTCATGGTTAATGCAGTCGCCGGACCAAGGACCACTGTCACAAAAACATAAACCAGAACAAAGGCAACGATACCCACGACACCAAGATCAATTATCCACAGGCGAAACCGTTCTATCCACTCACTCAAGGGTAGAAACATCCACATCATAACCAGTGAGAAAACTGCCAGTGCAATTAGCACAAGCCTGGTCGTGCGGGAGATCTTCACGCGCGGAACTCAATACATAGGACTTCAGCCGCTGTCACGTATATCATGCCAACAAGACAGCCGATCAGATCAATCATAGTTGCATCTGTCTTGAGCCACCGTATGGCGCCAGCGGTGACAAAATCATCGGCAGAATAAAGAACAGCAAACTCAACGAACGCGGGCAAAGGACGATTGATCATTTTGGTATTGGGAAATATTCCTGCACAGGCCACTCTCGCATGTTCAAGCGCAATTGGGAGCCAGGCATATTCACAGCCGAAATCGGAATGTCTAAAACATAGCGAACAATAGACGAAGACGATTTCTCCATTGCCACCGCCATATTCTCAGGCGCGGTATTGAAGCGCCCGGAAGAGAGACAATCAGTTGTGTCATAACTGCATAGATATTCAGATGACTGAGACTGGGCAGATCGATATACATAGCTTCTCTCTTGAATCCTATCAAGATCTGATAGCCGTATCTTCATTGAGAATGTCCATGAATGACCGCATTGCATTGGCTGCCTTTTTATTAAATGTGGCGGTTATGGCGCAACCGACCTGGTAAATTGAATCTGCTATCAGGTGATCAGAAAAATCAGCGTTTGAATCTCGGTAGTCACTGCGGGCTCGCCATACTTCCGGGGCGTCCTGCAATTCGAATTGGCAGACCTGAAACAGACTATCAATGACTTTTGCGATGTAGGAGCGTTATTATTGATTAAGTGCCAGCCAACACCCGTGTAACTTCACATAAGACGAAATGATTAATAAAACCCGGCGTTCTGTCAGAGCAAATTGATTCGATGAAACCACTTGCTAACATTGCCTGCAACTCATCATCTTGCACCAGATAACGGATCAGCACAAGCTTTAGCCTGCATTATTCATGAGTATTCGGCGTCCAGAGTCACCGGCGCTAAACCGGTCGCCCAATCGCCTGAAAAACGCAGCCCGCCTCGGGCCGAGAGGGATCGGGTGAGATTGAGATCTAATGCTCTACCGGCTCTGGCATCGAATAGACAGTCTGTCACTTTAGTGATTAACCATTAATCCACCGCAAACACTACAAAAAAAAGACATAAAAGATAAATTCGCCGGTCGCCTCATGAATAATGCAGGCTAAGAAGTTGCTAATGCGCCTGTTTCCCTAAGTATACTCTATATACCCGACCTATCCGGCTTGCCTGTGCGAACTCTGATTACCTTTGCTGCGCTGTTTTTATCTATTGCTTTACTGCAGCTCAGCAGTGGTGCGATCTCACCGCTCGATGCTCTGGTCGGACTCCAGAACGGATTCACCACCACTGAAGTCGGCTTGTTGGGGTCTTCACATTTCGTCGGTTTTTTTGTAGGTTGCTGGCTGGCACCCCGCCTCATTGCGACCGTCGGACATGCGCGCACCTTTGCGGCTTTTGCTGCCTGCGGTGCCATGGGTGCGGCTGGCCACCCGATAATAATAGATCCCCTTGCATGGGCACTGCTTCGGGTGCTGACGGGTTTCTGTGTGGCCGGCTGTTACACCATAGTTGAGGCCTGGTTGCATGCGCGGGTGACGAATGAAAACCGCGGGCAAGTAGTCGGCGTATACCGATCAGTTGATCTTGGTGCATCGCTCGGGGCGCAACTGTTGATCGCTGTATTAGCGCCTGCGCAATATGTCGCCTATAACGTGCTGACCATATTGTGTTGTATCTGCATTCTTCCAATGCTAGTCACCCGGGCACAACCACCACAGATATCAGAGGTGCCCGGTTTAGACCCGATTAAGACATTTAAGGTGTCACCATTAGGTGCATTCGGAGTTGTAGTCGCTGGTGTAACTGCGGCCTCATTCAGAATGGTAGGTCCCGTTTACGGCCAACAGTCCGGGTTGGCAGTGACCGAGATTGCCTGGTTTCTTGCAGCCTTTGTTTTGGGTGGTGCGATTTCGCAGATACCGGTTGGCTGGCTTGCAGATCGCTATGATCGCAGATGGGTGTTGATCGTAATTTCAATACTGTCAGTTTTTGCTTGTGTCGCTATGGTCAGCCACGGAAACAATTCACAGACATCAGCATATACTGCCGCGTTTTTGTTTGGCTTTGTTACTTTTCCTATCTACTCGCTTTCTGCCGCTCACGCAAACGACTTTGCCACACCTGGTGAGTCAGTTCAGCTTAGTGCATCACTCTTGTTTATCTACGGGATCGGAGCTATTGCCAGCCCATTGCTTTCCTCGTGGCTGATGGAGGCAAGTGGGCCTTCAATGCTGTTTGTGATGATCGGCTGCGCCCATGTGTCACTTGCAACATTTGGTGTCTATAGAATGTTGACAGGACCAAGAACAGGAGAGAAACGTCCTTATCGCTATTTGCCGCGTACGAGCTTTATACTGGCGCGTTTACTGCGGCGAGGCCAGAAGCGTAATTAAACTGGACTATTTAATCCCTACGTACAGTTTTTTGGTTCCAGTGCTTTAACAACCATAAAAATCATACTTTGACTTGCAACGAACTAAAATAAATTGACCACCTTATAAGCAAGGTAAATCACAACTGCCGATACAACTATTACGTTCAGTGCAATGATACCAGCCACTATAAAGTAAGAAACTAAAACATACCACGGAGCAGAAAGTTCTCTTGCACCGCTTATATTTCTTTTTTTACCGCTATCGGGAAATGCGATTACCCGCATAAACATTAAAGACCTTACTGGAGCAAAAGGAAATCCGCTAAAAAACTCACATTCAACCTTAGTGAAGTGAGGTGGCTTGAAGTATTTTTCGACAATCTTCTTAGGCATAAACGGATGCATTAATATCAATAACAGAAGAAAGACGACAATTAATAGAAATACCACCATCACCAGGTAGAAAGGCAGTTCCGGGTGAATTATTTGCATACTCTGTCAATGCCCAGTCCAGAGTGTAAATCCACTGGCCGACCGCTATAGTCGTATGCTCCTTTTGCTATTTTCCCAGCGGTGTATGCTGTAACTGCAGAGCCTGCCGCTATAACGATGGCGGTTCCCCAGCCGATTGGATTAGACACAAGGAACAGACCGACACCGACTCCAATCAATCCTCCCGCCGCCGTGCTGGCTAAAGATTCGACGATGATATCGTTTTTCT
Organism: uncultured Granulosicoccaceae bacterium; assembly: GCA_964574535.1. Taxonomy (GTDB): domain Bacteria; phylum Pseudomonadota; class Gammaproteobacteria; order Granulosicoccales; family Granulosicoccaceae. The sequence goes on from CAZNOB010000041.1 coordinate 13,940, forward strand.
CATCCTTGCCTGTTGTATTGGCCACCTGATAACACGAAGCTGCCAACCCGACACCCGTAAGAACTACACCGCCGTATTTCGCTGTTTTAGCTAACTTCGCTAACCGAGCCGCGTTTGCTTTGATGTGCTGCGTGGCCGGAACCCCGCCGCCGCGTGCTATTCGTATACTTTCTTTGGAAGTCCTGCCGTTAAAGAGCCATTTTTCGGTAGGGCCAAGTCGATTGCTTAATGTGTCGAGTGCCTTTTTACGTGCATAGTCATACTGACCTTTGCTCATAGAGCCGCCTCTATAAGCAGCGTAGGAATCAGATACCGACTCAATTAAATCCAGATTGCCTTTATCCAGCAGATTTCCCACGCTCCCTGCAAATATATTGGCGGGCATCGAAACCTCGCTCGAGTGACTTGCCAACCAGGTCAAAGCCCAAAAAAGATCCCTTTCCTCAGAATCCACATTTTGATTAGAAAACGGAGGATGATGAATACTGGTTGGCGATTTAGCAGAAATAAAAGGGGTGGTAATTCTAGGCACTGAGTGTGTTGGACGACCGAACGGGTTTTCAGGCGTACATCTGTTGAATTCGCCACGAAAAGGCATTGGGTAATCTGTTGACGAGAACAGTTTTTGTTGAGGTTCGTCTAACCCGGTATCGATGGTTGGGAAGACCAGTATATCTTCTGCTTTAATAAAATTTGGATCTTCGATGTGCGGGTTATTCTTTTTTATCGCTTCGATAATAGCCCTGTAACGTATAGTGCCTGGTGCCGCCATGTAAAACTGCAGTACCAGAGAAGACAGGGTGTCTCCAGACCGGATTTTGTATTCGAATTTCGTGGGTTTTTGGTTCACGGGATATCCATTTTCCGCAATTATTAATTGGTTGTTGTCGGGTAATTTTTCTACGAGTCCCGAATACGCATTAACGCATAATTCACCATTACAGTCATGGAAATTCTAACACGCTGTGATATTCACGCAGCTTTTCTTGTGACTAAATATTGAAGGCTGTGATCTAATCCTATGTAATGATGAGACGGAAAACACCACTCGGCGGTCAAAAGGCCCCACGGCAGGGGCACCCCTGTTAACCCACGCGAAAGCGCCGCAGCTCGTCAGACGTAATCGGTGTCGCCGTAAACTTACACCAGGCAACACTAGCAGTGAGAGGCTTAGGCCAGAACTGATATCTGCCAAAGGCACCGGTTCGTTAAGTCAAACCATCTGCGGATTGATTACTGATGAGAGTGATGTATGCGAGCGCATTGCCTGCATAGTTACTGACAGCACCAGAGACGTGGATGCTGGCATTTACACCGGAATAGATATCCGCAATCAACTCCGATTTTTATATGTATCTATACATTCTTCCGCTTCCATAAAGTCGTCGGACAATAGGAAGCACCATGAACTGGGCCCGGTCCGGATCCCTGAAGTAGTACTGCACAACCCTGCCCCTCGCCCAGAACAATCTCTGTCTCCAGTTGCAGGACTCCGTCAGAGGCTTCAAGTTTTGTGTAACCGCCTCGTGGCGATAGCCGATCCAGCTGGCGAACCATATGGTGACTGGTCAACGCCTTATCGTGATTCTCTCCGGTTGTGATTTGGGTAGTCTCTTTGATATCAAACACAGCGAGCCAGACATGCGTATCGTTCGGCACTGCAGAGAAATCGCCTGTCAATTCGATGCGAAGGCCTGCTGCCTCTGAATCAGGAGTAGCAGGCAACGATTGCTCGACAACATCGACCTTAACGGCCGGCCGTTCGATCCGCCGCATATTTTCCAGCACAGATCGTCGTTTGGAGCCCACTACCGCATGCCGACCATTGACCACCATTTGTGGCGTATACACACCACGTTGCCCACGCAAGCCAGCTCGGTTGTACTGCCGCTGACGCAAACTGTTGTCAGCGCTCGAGAACGGGTCCTTGTGAGAGCCATGACGCCCATATACCAGGGAATCCCAGTAGTCGACGTGGAATTCAAGCGCCACAAGATTTTCAGGGTCGTTGGCCTCGATCAGGTCACCCAACAGCGCTTCGGCCGGCGGACAACTGTAACAGCCCTGAGAGGTAAACAACTCGATCACGGCCGGAGTGGCTCCCTGATGCTCAGACGCAATGGCCGGGGAGCCGCCGCCGAACAGCTCGAGCGTGTGATAGCCGAGAGCCAGCATCAACGCCGAGAACAAGAGCACAGGCCTGAGAACCGCCGGCCTGAGTAACAGAGGCCGGGGCTTTGCAACAGGCTCTGCATTCCGAGTGACAGATGAATTTGATGTCCGTGGGTAGCGCTGCATCAGTATAGCTCCCGATTGAATGGCCAACGCCCCGGCGTGTCGTGGTTACGCCGTGGCTAGCGGAATGAATAGTCGATTGGACAGCACCTGTCAGTACAGTTCCCAACGACCATCACACTGTGTGACAGAGTATCGGGCTCTCCCGAACAAAATTTAAATCAGATATTTGACGAATAACTGACACAACACCTATTTTTTACAGTGCCGCCAGCTCAGCCCTCACTCGACTCCTGCGTGGGTCAAGTCAGGTCAGCCACGCATCTGCACAGTCAATCCCGCGCAAGTTTTGAACTGAATCGTGATTACTGGATTCACTGGATTGGAATCCTCTGAAAAGAATCTACCTGCAAATCAACTTGCATTCGCTTGCTAAAGCAGATGCTTCTAACAGACTGGTAACGCCCCACTCGACAACAACACAGAGGTTGTAAAAAACCTAACATTCCCGCGAGCCACTGAAATGCTCGCACGCACCCCAGCATAAGAAGGAGCTTTCTTCAGAGTTGCTGCTACAACGCTTAAAAACGGGTAGCGCTTACCATCTGGCTCCACCCTATAAGGTTGCGAGCAAGTAATATTTCACTCCTCGATCACATCACAAAAAGAGAACTGTGCCCATCTATTGTATTGCGGATTTTTGCATCATACGCGTCCCTTTAATCAAGAACATGCATTAACGACGCAGATAATGCGTCCAGGCAGTGAGTAATTCCATGCAGCGTATTTTAATCACCCTCGCCCTCTTTGTTTC
>CAZNOB010000041.1:17088-32531 GCA_964574535.1 uncultured Granulosicoccaceae bacterium
AGGCAGTGAGTAATTCCATGCAGCGTATTTTAATCACCCTCGCCCTCTTTGTTTCAAGCTTCACGGCTCAAGCGCAATTCGTGCAGGATCAAGATCTCATCTCGCTCCACTACGATCACGCACCTGATCGTGACGACGGTCATGCAACTGTTGCCGCACTAGTGGTGTTACGCGCACTCGGTATCGTGCCACACGTTGTTAGTGGCGCTCACGGTACTGGCAATGCCGATCAATATCAGCCAGAAGCGGAATCTGTCATGCGTGCGGCATGGGGGTCTGCATGGGTGGATGCAAACGGGAACCGACAATCTGCCGTAAATGCAACATCTGCTCGCTGGTTGAATACACTGTTAAATGGCGGCGATATTTGGGTAGCAGAAGGCGGCCAGTCTGACCTCACTACCGCTGTGGTGCGAAGTATCAATAACACAAACCCCGGCATAAATACCCGGAACAGGATTCACGTCGTGCAACATAGCCGATTTAATGAATCCAACTCTAACCAGTCAGACCTGCGCTTTAGCCAGGCAAATACAGACTACATACTTATAGATGACGGAAACGATGACAACCGCACTGCTGATCTAAATATGAGAAGCGATCGTTTTGTTCAGCTTGCCAGAAACAGCCAATTTGGTTCAGCATGGAATGCAGCATTCAGTTACCTGGATCCAAACTTCAAGCTCGACTTCTCAGACACTGTATTGTTACTCCACATTCTTGGTATTGGCAGAGACCAAATTGCAACAGTTGATGACTTCGGCGCAATTTTTCTGGATCAGTCGCCAACAAATATCAATCTGGGTCAATCGCCTGCGACTGCACCGAGCTCCCAGCCAGATTCGCAGAATACTTCGAATCAACACCCTGCCTGCAGCTCACCAGATGTAGATCCGGATGGCGACGGATTTGGATTTGAGAACAATCAATCCTGTATTGTACAAGTAACAGGCACTACATCCCCTGCCTCACAATCCGACGCGCCGATTGCCAATTCATCGCCTGATTTACCAGTTTGCAGCTCTGCTGACTCCGACCCTGACGGTGACGGCTTTGGATTTGAGAACAATCAATCTTGTATCGTCCAGGCTGCCGACAACAACTCTGCACCTGGTGACAGTAATCAGCCTGGCCATCCAGTTTGCAGCTCCAGTGACTCCGACTCTGACGGCGACGGATTTGGATTCGAGAACAATCAATCCTGTATCGTCCAGACTTCCGGCAACAACTCTGCACCAAGCGCCAGCAGTCAGCCTGAACATCCAGTTTGTCGCTCCAGTGACTCCGACTCCGACGGCGATGGATTCGGGTTTGAGAACAATCAATCCTGTATCGTCAGGTAGCCTGCTTATTAATCTGTTGATCTCAACTTGATGCCTATTACCGGCTTATAACAGGTGTGAAAATAAATTGAGCAAGCTCGGGCACAATAGAGTGTTCGGGCTCAGCTCTACGGCAGGGGATTCAGATTACAGTCACTTTCACCAGCGGAGCTGCAAACTACAAACGAGAGTGATGCAAAAACTACAGAGAAAAGTTACAGAAACACCTATCTCAGAGCACAATTATAGAGACACCCATCCTAAAGAAAACAATAATTCAAAGCTATAGCCGGTTCAGCTGAATCGATTAAAAATCTATGCGCCTTCTCGGACCGGACGACTAAGCCAAATTAACGCTGAGCGCCAGTTAATTTTTCCGGTATACCACTTCAGTATCTTTAAAAATTAAGGTAAACCGGCGATTAATTCGTTCGATGCTGCCGAATTACAGTCGACCCTTAACTCTACGCACTGCTGCAACATATCTATACGAAAGTATCCGCTACCCTATGTGGCCATAACCAGGCTTTAAAATTGAGGAATGAGTGTCTATCAAAATGACAATTTAATGAAGCTGGCACCCCGGCTAAGCCGAGGAATGCCGTTGAATGGTAAAAGTTTTACTGGCCAATATCACTACGAGTTGCCACCACAGTTAGTGTCGCCGAACTTTCCGAATCTGTATCAAACTTCGTCAACGAACGCCCAAATTTAATTTTATTAGCTTTCGGACCATCTTCAGCCCACTCGATAATGTCATCCCATGACGTCCTGGACCATTTACTAGTTGTCATTACAGCGCAATATGCAGAGTTTGACCCACTCCAGGGGGTATCCCAACCTATCATCAATACATCATCATTTCCGTATCCGAGTATATTGTATCCTACTGCACCACATGAGCCTGTCGCACTTCCGGCTTTTTTATGATGGAAACCTATTGACCATTCACCAACCTCTATACGATCTGCAAGAGTGTTGGTTGACCAACGACCAGAGTCATCATGAGAGCTGCGTTTTTGTAAGGGTACGCCCAATCCGTTGTACACCATAATTCTTGTTGAGACGCCGTTTCCATAGTCCTTTTTCATACCATTGACACGTTCAAGTGCCTCTAGTTTATTTATATTTATCTTCCTCATGGCCTCTTTTGCCATCTCTTTGTTAATATCTTCAAGAGAAACCATAACGTCGTCGACATTTAGGTTTTCAAGTTTTTGTCGGGTTTGTTCTTCGAAAATTGGAGATCCAAATTTAACAGTGGCAGCCATGATAATGTCCTTTATTAATCTATGGTTAATTGAGCGGAGAGTCATCTCCTTGAAGTACTGCTACATCTACACTACGGATACATTGAAACGGAAAGCGATTTAGTAATCGATTTATCAAGATTCATAATTAATCCGCGAGACATTGAAATACTAATACTGTCCTGGGTAGAAGAACCGAAAATCAAACCGATTAACGCATTGAATGCAGCACCAAGAGCTACACCCGCGACAACCACAATTCCAGCTGCTGCCAGTGCGACAGCAACCGGAACAGCAGGTGCTGAAGCGGCTGCTGCACCAAATAACCCGGCAACACTACTCAAGGCACTTGTCATCGCAGTGGTAAGTACGGTACTAACGGTGGCGGAAGATACAATTGCCCCTAGTGCGAATCCTGCACCAGCGGCAAACACAGCTTTGGATACCACGTTAGCCCATTTACCAGAGTTTGCCACTGCCTCAAAAACAGTCGTTGTGATCTGAAACGCCACTGCCACAAGTCCCAGAAACTTTACAGCTCCACTAAGTGATATACGCTTGGGAACTTTAATACCCTTGATTGTCACGGTATCAACTAATGCAGCCTTATTACCAAATAGGGCTTGAAATTTCGGCCCTTTACTTTCAAGATATTTACTAAAGCCATTCGCGGAGCTAAAACCAGGACCGGCATTTGCGAAAAAACCCGGAACAGCACGTCCAATAGTGCCATTTGCAAAGTCATAGGCTATCGGAACAAATTTAAGCGGATCGTTACCCAGCTTAATAAGAAAGTCCCCAGCTTCCTGGCATAGCTTGGTAAAAGCCTTTATAGCAAGCTTGGACGGCACTCCCTGTCCATGCTGAGCCAATTCACGACGCTTTTCTTTAAAGCTTCTGGTCATGGCATACGCCTGGGAGTAACGGTTATCTATATTAGTTTCGCCATTCAAAATTGCTTCAACCGCGAGAAACTGAGTACTCGAAAATGTACTCTCAGCTTCCGATAATTGCGGAATACTGGTGACAGGGCTTTGCGCCTTGTCGATCATCTTGAGCAACCTCTTTCTAGTGACGTTGATCAATTCAATAGACTCACGTTGTGATTTCGTATTACCGTTCCATTCTGCGCTGGTAACCTTTATAGTGTCGCGTTTTGCTTGTTCCTTAACACGCTTGCGAAGCACTTGTGCTTGTTCTGAACTATCCATGTTTAGTCCCTCGATTTGAGTTTAACGATGCCCTCACCAACATTTATAGTAGTATTTTGGGAGTGCACAACGGTAATATTACCGAAAACCAAACCTCTTACACTTCAGGGAATAAGCGGGAAAGACATCATAAGAGAGCACTGCCTGTAAAGTGACAGTAATGCTGCAGGTGAGTTAAAACACTGCGTTCAATTCCCAAGCTTCAGAGACACCTTCTATTAATTAACAGCATCTTCATTTCTCGCAATCTGTGCACTTATTGTTTGCCGTGGTTTATAGTCTTTTGTGAACTCAGCTCCCCATCATAGCCATGGGTGTCCGCGTGTATATCTATTAATCACCGCGCTCCACCGTTCCATTTCTCCTGGTCAACCAAGGAATATGCACCGTATCCACTATCGCCTGCTACATCTTTTTCATTGATATCGCGCGGAGCCATCACTTCTAATCCGCAGTAAGGGCAGTTGTGAATTTCTGCAGTAAATATCCGAACAATGTCGCCCACTTCGTCCAAATTTGATCTCTTAACACCTGGAGCATGTCTTTAACCAGACGCTGCAATCTTCCGCCCTACCACCTGGCGGCCAACCACATAATAAAATGCGAACTAAGTGCATGTGTCTAAATGGACGCTGCGTGCAATGTCGGCATCATATCCTTGTTAGCTGCTCGATTTACGATAAAACGTATTCCCATACTTAGTTTGAAACACAAAATAGAACTTACAATTACAACGATAATGACTTGGATGCGTATCGATAAGAGGTGAATTTGCCCCATCTATTCTGAAAAGATGAGGTGGACTATTACGGTACCAGTGAATTTTACCTGATGTATCCCGATCACTCCTATCTTTAAGCTTCTCAGAAAACTTAAATTCATTGTCCTTTGTAATTTCAAAACTATAGATTTCGTGCTGCCAATTTGCATTCTTGCCAGAATAGAATGTTCTATCTATTTCATACATACCATATATTCTGCTTCTCGGAATTTCACTCCACTTATAAACAACACTTCCAACGCTGAAAAGCAGAACTACACCAACAACCAATGCAACCACTTTCATTTTATGTTTTTACAAACCAGGTTGTGCGAGGCCATTATGGCTCGTTGTTTATCATGCCAGTCACGTCGCTTCTTGCGACCAGGCTCCGTCGATACGCAACCAGTTCACTGATCGCTGCGATTCTTCAAACCACAAATCCTGTAAACTGTTGCACCTTGGCCCTCCCGTCAACCGCCAGTTGGTCGGGGCTATCCAGCTTCCTTTCCCGGCTTTGCCTTCGTAAACCATTTCACTACTGTATCGGTAATCGAAGCTCCCGCTTATCTCTGTTCGCAGATGGAGATAGCAATCGCTCCAGCACAATCCATCAAGAAAAGCCTCGAATTTCTCTAACCATTCATCCCATTCGCATTCGACCTGCTTGTAAGTGCCACCAAAAGCGAGAACACCAGATTTGTAGTAGCCTGCGCCAACTGAAAAGTGTTCCTGATTGAGAAATGGCCATTCATCATTTTCTCGACACTGTGGAAGTGCTGCGATCTTTTCGCAGGCGGCGGTGAGGTAGGGATCAGGAATTTCTCGTGACTTACACAAGTCAATCGCTCCATAAACCATGCTCCAGTGACCCATTGCTAAGCATGCTCGGTTAATGACAATAAATTATTGTCCGGATCTTTAAACCAGGCGATTTTAGCACCGCTTGGTGAGTGCCATATTTTATACTCATCTTGATCCAAATTCTCGTACAACTCAAATTGCAGACCGTTACTTGTTAGCCTTTTTATACATTCTATAAGGTCATTTACAATCCAGCCAAGAGATGTATACGGGGTATCTATTACAGAATTAACAATTTGAATTCTTAATTCTGATTCTCCTACATCAAAGACTAAGGCATAAGGATCACTGGAAACAAAATTCAACCCTATTTTATCTTCATAAAAGATTTTCGATTTCGCCGGACTCGAAGTAGCTAAAAATAAAACCGGTTGATTAAACATGCACCCCTCCCATTATTATACATTTCACAGTAGGTCTGCAGGTGACCGTTATATGCACCCTCAACTTTCGGCAAAGTCTTTTAGAGACGGGGCCTCCATGCGATAACCGACCCATTCTCTAAGTGGTTTCGCACCAATAGACTCATAGAACTTGATGGCTGGCTCATTCCAGTCCAGAACGCTCCATTCAAACCTACCGCAGTTATTCTCGACCGCCAGTTGAGCTAAATACTTTAGAAGCATTTTGCCAGCACCACAGCCACGAAACTCAGGACTCACATATAAATCTTCAAGGTATAATCCGTTTTTACCAAGCCAGGTCGAGAAGTTTAAGAAATATACCGCGAACCCAATTGGCCTGTCGCCCGAAAGGCAAATCACTGCTTCTGTTGTTGTGTTTATGTCAAACAGGTTTTTCTCAATATCATCAACCGAAGCTGAAACCTCATCTTCAGCCTTCTCGTAAGCTGCAAGCTCTTTAACAAAACTCAGGATAAGGCTCGAGTCATCTATATTTGCTTTTCGAATTTTTACTTCTGACATCTATATCTCCAATTTCCTATAATTTCAAACCAGACACGCAGCCTTCAAATTCCCCTTGACTGAAAGTACCTTCCGTTGAATTAAATCTAGCTCACTGCTTAAATTGGCTGCCCAATCAAGACTGTCGGTCCAGCTGTGACTGTCACCACTTTTGCAATACACTCGTCGATGACATGATGCGCTCTATCAACGACGCTCACCCATTTTAGCAGCAATAAGCAATATCATCTCAGTACCTGGGAATCCCAAGGCTTCGAATTTAGCACGGCATGAGAAAGCGCTTGCCAGCTACCATCTGCTTACAAAAACCACGCCCCGTCCACTGGACTGGACGTGCAGTTTTCCCGCGCGCGGCTCCTCGGTCGTACTCGCCTTCGCGACGAACCAGCTTAATTGTATGCGACACACGCTTTCCCTGCATCAAACACACGAGTAGTCAGACCAAACTAATATTCAGCTCAATATTAGACAGCGGCAAAAGAAGTCCGACCAACTGAATATATCTAACACAGAACCCTTCTATATTATCACCACTAGTTGGTCGCCATAGAGATCGAGCGCTTGAATTCACTTTGGGCCAAAGCGGCAAAAGGTGAAAGCCAGGTGGTGTTGCTATGCGGTGAGGCTGGCGTGGGTAAATCGTACATTGTCTTTGTAGTAAAGGAGCTTGCCACATTAACTATACCAGAGCGATGCTACGATCAATACTCGGCCGCTATGGCCTCGACACCAGGAACCTTTGATCACTCCAGCGAGTACATCGTACCCACCGGTGTTTCAATGGTGCATGGTGTTCAGATTATTCTTTGACGTCAACATAGAGATGCAGAATCCTATTTATCGTTACGTGCAACCCACTTCATTTAAAAGCTCTCTTTCAAAGCGCAATCTCGCACATACAGATTGATAAGACTTTGCCAAGGGATGCCCATCTGCTCAGATAACGATTTAAAATAAGCCACCGCGTCCTTGTCTAATCAAATCATCCTGTTAGCTTTCGTTATGGATTTTCCAGCAAATCCTTTATTCCAGCCTCCAATGCCTGAAAAAACTGCTCTTGTTTTTCAGGGTTAGTAATCTCACCCGGATAGTACGCAGTGAAATCAAATTCTGATCGCTCCAGCGCTTTCGAAAAAAAACTAATCGCCTCTGACTGACCCGTCTTTCTGAACCTAAAGCTCCACGGCAGGGAAAAATCATCTCCACTGCTTAGCGCACGTTCATGACCTTCTCTAAGGTCCTGCACATATGCCTCAACTCTTTGCTCTCGGCTTCCTGGATTTCGGCTGCCTGGATCTCCTATGCAATTGCCCTGGACAAACCAGGGAATCATGTCACCGGAGAAATGCCTGAGTGGTGCTTTATAAGGGTGAAAATAGTTATGAGAGCCCTTGTTTACGCAATCCGTAACTGGCACCCCTGTGCCTTCAATCTTGTTACCGTTTTCGTCGCGCTCAAATTTGTAAACGGATTCCCCGCCTCTGCGCCTGAGGTGAACCTCGTTATAGATTTCACCATTCATCTGATGTATTCGCAACTCCCGGGTATTTGAAAGGACCGTAAATATAAAAGCAGAAAAAGCCTTTACGTCAGGGTCCTTCAAACTACTGCCAGTGTATTCTTCTAACTTAAGTCGCTTGTAGATTCTTTCTCTGAGAGCCGCCCTTTCGAGAGCGGCTTTATGGAGAACGTCACCTGTGCTAGTAGCACGTTTCCTGGCGGGGGATTTCGACTTCGCTGGAATGCCACTATCCTTAATAGATAACTCCATCTCTCCAACAGGTGACTTTACCAGAATGGTACTTAGCTCATCATTGGACAAAGAAGAATTACCAGCAATATCCGCCGGTCGTATTTTTCGCGCGTTATATTTTTCCGCTGGAAATCCTGTTACAGCCCTTACAAGCAGGTAATTCGCAAATGGATGAAGCTGCAACTGAGAAACCATATGCGGATCTTCACCAGATTCGCCATCAGAATAGCGGATTTCAGGAGCTTGAAGGCGCAGGATTGATTTGTCTTTTCCAAGAGACAATAACTGAGGACTAACAAAATGTCCCTTGTTCTTACTATCAAAAAAGCTCTTTATGTGAATCACATAGCGCGTGTCTTGTGTAGGCAATTTGATAGCATGGAAATATGATTCATCACCGCGAAGTGTTTGCTTTATCGATCCCTCTGTTAATGAAAATTTGTAAGGTTTTTTTCCGACACGTACATAGTTGAGCTCTGACAGCTGCACAGACCCCGACAACTGCAAAGTGTTTCTATTTTTCGATAATTGCCCAGTATCTGCGCAACTAGCGCAAAGCACTGCTAGCAAAAGTGGGACAAATCTCTTCATATTCTTTCTAAATTTTCTGGTAATTTTTGCAAACAGCGCTGCCAAACGATAGTTATATCATAAACGACTTGACTTAAATTAAGGTCCAGGAGTCTGCGCGGCAGAACCTCTGCTACTGCGAACGCACCCTGACGGAGCGTTTTTATCGATCATACGCTATACATCGCTGCCCATGATAGCCGTCCATGATGAATTGATGCAGCATCTCCCAACATGAACGCCAAGTTATCCAGGCTTGATTTACTCTGAATTTATGCAACACCGAGTCTACATTCCTACATCCGAACAAGCGGTACAGGGGGCCCAGGTAATCTCGAAGCTAGTTAAAATTCATAGCTTTTACTTAGGAGCAGGATGTGGTAGCTTGAAGGTCCCTTAGCAACTATAAAAAGGAGGTGATCACGTGTCTAGTGTTCTACAACGGGCCGATCAGCTCTGGGTACTACGTTAAGGCAACTGCCCTTAATTTGATAGTACTCTGATCACGGCTGGTTACCCGGCCAGGAAACACGGGCCGCTCTGTTTGAGCGGCCTTTTTTGTTTATGATCTCTTGTTACACTCATATTGAGATATACAAGGTCATTTGACCTGTTTCGTCCTCCTTGATTTTCGACTTGCCTGTTTTTAGCTTACAAAGATAATTCGTGAGTCAGCTTAATGCGCTGCTCAAGAATAGTCTTTTCCAGCAGATCTTTAACTCGTGCATAGCGGCTTGATGGCACCGGGGTAGACAGAGCATACACATCACCAAGACTGTCGGATATTGCAAACCCCATAGCGCTTACCCCGTCAGTGTGTTCGTCTTCATCCTTCGCAAGCCTTCCTTCCCGAATACCTTTTAGTTCTTCCAGCAGATTTTTGTGGATTCGTTTGCCGGCAACATCATTGGTTAGCTCAGTCCTGATAAGCGCATCAGCGGTTTCGGGATCCAGACGTGCCAGTGCTGCTTTGCCGTTGGCAGTGCTGGTCAGTGGAAAGGTTTCCCCGATGCTGGATACGGTTCGCAATCGCTGGCTGCCAACTACCTGATCAATGAAGCGCATCTTGTTTCCCTCGAGTTTCGCAAGATCTACCGTCTCGCCGGTATCTTCCGAGATCGCGAGCATGATAGGTTTGAATCGTTCCCGTATTTCAATGGCAGTAGCACGTGCAAGGTTTTGAATTTCAGGGCCAAGAGTAATGCCGCCGTCGCGCTGTAGAGTTGAGATAAATCCTTCATCGGCCAGAGCGCTGACAATGCGTTGCACGGTTGATCTTGGCAGCTTTACCCGTTCAGCGATTTGCCCGAGGCTGAGCCCATCGGATTCAGCCCCAAGTACCCTTAATATCCCCGCCGCTCTGGAGATTACTTGTATTCCCGAATTGCGGTCACTCTCTTTGGCTGGAGCCGTCGCCATCTAATTCTCAAAAAATCTCTGTTATTACAGGGCCGGGTTAAGGATGATTCTACGCTTGACTTGTTTTGTGGTACAAGTGTACCTTTATGTGGTACAACAACTCAACCCAAATTAACCGGCCAAATTAACTGGAGTGCGGAATGACTATCACTGTTCGGGGAATCGATTTTCAGGAGAACGACAACAACGATATGGGGTTGGAATTCGTCAACCTCAGTCATCGTTACGGTTTTCAGTGCCCGAACTGGCCTTACTTTGATGATGTAAAAATTGAGCGAAAACACTACATGGCAAAGTCCGGCGTGTTGTCGCAAACACTAACTACAACCATGCATGTGACTACCCATATCGATGCGCCGGCGCATGTTGTACAGGGCACACCTTTTATTGATGAAGTACCTTTACCTCACTTTTTCGGCAGCGGACTGGTAGTCGATATCCCGAAGAAAAAATGGGAGTCAATCACAGGTGATGATCTTGAAAAAGCCTGCGGACATGCAATTCGCAAAAACGACGTGTTAATTATCAACACCGGTTGGCACAAATTGTATGAAGATGGAGATTACTTTGCCTACTGCCCGGGTCTTGTCTCGTCTGCTGCAGACTGGATGGTTGAAAAAGGCATTAAAGTAGTCGGTCATGATACACAGGCAAATGATCATCCCTTAGCAACAGCAATCGGCCCGCAACGCAATGGCCCTATTCATCCGCACCTGGAGGCGGAATACAAAGAATGGTCAGGTGGCAGAGATTGGGCTGATGATTTTCCGGAGTGGGAGCCTGTACATAACAAGCTGTTCAGCAATGGAATTCTAGGTATTGAAAATGTTGGCGGTGATCTGGATAAAGTCACAGGCCGGCGCTGTACTTTTGCTTTCTTTCCGTGGAACTGGGATCGAGGTGATGGCTGCATCATTCGACTTGTCGCGATGACAGATAAAGGCCAGCAATACCGCATTGAAGCCGGGGATAAGTTCTGATGTTGGTCAAACGCTTCACTGACGCCGAACCCTACGAGGCCCCCAACCACTGGGGCGTCACCGGTCTGAGATTGCAGGGGTTTGAAGATGGCGGGCCGCAAAACCAATGGGTTGGTTTGTCGCAGTTTCTACCCGGTGGTGGCGCGGGACCAGATTCAACACCTTTCGAAAAAGTCTATATTGTGCTTGAAGGTGAAATGACGGTCACTATTGACGGTAATGACACAGTGTTGTCTGCCTTCGATAGCTGTACCATTCCCGCGGGTCAGGAACGCAAAATCGAAAACCGCAGCAACCATGTTTGCAAGATGCTGGTGGTAATGCCTTACCCGCCAGCAAAAACACCGGAGTAAGCTATGTCTCTTGATAATCCGCTTTCGTTCTTTAATGTAGAGGGCAAGGTTGCTCTTATCACTGGAGCCTCAGGGGCTTTTGGTGCTGTTGCAGCAAGAAGCTTGTCGGGTGCCGGGTGTCGTGTTGTACTCGTTGCGGGTAACAAAGATGCGATGGAAAAAGTTGCAGCACAATGTGTTGGTGAAACCCATCAGATAAACGCACGACCGGATAGCGAGGCAACCTGTAAAAGCATTGTTGAGGAAACCGTCAGCAAGTTCGGCAGCGTTGATATTCTGGTCGTGGCGTCAGGTATGAATAAAGTTGCCAAAGTTGATGAGATGGATGTCAGTGATTTTGACAACATCATTGATGCCAACGTTCGACAGAGCTGGCTTATGTCACGCGCAGCTGCTACGCAAATGAAGACCCAGGGCGGCGGTAAGGGCAGCGGTAAAATTGTACTTATGTCGTCAGCGCGCGGATTGCTGGGTCACCCTGCCGGTTACTCAGCATACTGTGCATCCAAGTCTGCCGTGGATGGTATAACTAAAGCGCTTGGCTGCGAGCTTGGTGGTGACAATATCACGGTTAACGCCATAGCACCAACGGTATTTCGTTCGCCGTTAACTCAGTGGATGTTCGAAGACACAGAAGAAGCCAAAGCGGTAAGAAACGGTTTTCTAACTCGTGTGCCGAAAGGCCGACTGGGTGAGCCGGAAGATCTTGCCGGGCCGTTATTGTTTTTGGCGTCCAGTGCTTCTGACTTTTATACCGGTCATATTCTCTATGCCGATGGCGGATATACCGCAGGGTAAACTCCTATGACTCAAGAACTGCAAATAGGGGTGCTTGGCGCGGGTTTGATGGGGCACGGAATCGCGCTGACGTTTGCGCGCGCAGGTCACCAAGTGCTGGTGTTCGATCCTAACGCTGAAGCTCTTGAGTCACTGCATGAACGTGTGGCTGTGAGTATGCAGCTACTGGGATGCTCTGATCATGAAATATCGAGTGGTCAGGCTCGTATTTTAGTCGCACAATCGGTAGAAGCGTGCGTTACACAAGCTGATTATATTTTCGAAGCGGCACCGGAGAAGCTTGAACTCAAGCAGTCTCTGTTTGCAGAGGCAATCCAGTACACCAGTGAAAGTGCTGTTATCGCATCGAATACATCGGTGATTCAAATTTCAAAGATAGTCAGTGATCTTCCAACCCGTGAACGACTACTGGGTACGCACTGGTGGAACCCACCACATCAGATACCACTGGTTGAGGTCATCAAAACCCAATGGACGGATGCCGGTGTCGCAGAATCAATGCATAAATTGCTTATGGATTCCGGTAAAAAAGCGGTCATGGTTGAAAAAGACGTACCCGGGTTTATTGGTAACCGGCTACAACATGCGCTGTGGCGGGAGGCAATATCACTGGTTGAAAATGGTATCTGTACCGCTGAAGCCGTTGATGATGTAGTAAAAAGCAGCTTCGGCAGGCGCCTGGCGGTGTTAGGTCCACTTGAAAACGCCGATCTGGTGGGTATTGAGCTGACTCAGGATATTCATAATCAGGTGCTTTTTGATCTGGAAAAGCAACCATCGCCTTCTGCGTATTTGCAAAAGCTTCTTGATGAAGGGCGTACCGGAATGGCAGATGGTGCGGGTTTTCGCAACTGGACATCCGATGACTTGCAAAAAACCAAAGCACGGATTTCAGAACACTTGAAGAATCTGGAAGACATTCTTCCGAGTTAAATCAAACATCAATAAATCTTGAGAGGGGAATCGTATGAGTATTGAATTTTCACGTCGTAAGTTCCTGGGTACTACTGCAGGCATCATCGCCGCTCCGGCAATCCTGAAGCACACTCGCGCCTACGCGGCAGACCCTGTGATAAAAGTCGGCCATGTCAGCCCGAGAACCGGTCCGCTGGCAGGTTTTGCCGAAGCCGATGATTATGTCCTTAAGGGCGTTCAGGCAGCGCTGTCCGGTGGTGTTGAAAATAATGGCAAGAAATATCAGATAGAGATTATTTCAAAAGACAGTCAATCCAATCCTAATCGTGCGGCGGAAGTGACTGCAGATCTTATACTGGGAGACGAAGTTGATATAATCGTCGCCGCCTCCACACCGGATACAACCAACCCGGTAGCGGACCAGGCAGAGATCAACGAAGTGCCCTGCATCACAACAGATTGTCCGTGGCAGCCGTATTTCTTCGGTCGTAAAGGTAATCCGGCTGAAGGCTTTGAATTCACCTATCACTTCTTCTGGGGCCTGGAAGATGTCATCGGCAACTTTCTGGAAATGTGGGGCAGCTCAGGCGCCTCGAAGAACATAGGCGGGTTGTTTCCAAACGATGCTGACGGTAACGCCTGGGGGGATGCTGAGCTCGGCTTTCCAAAGCCGCTTGCCGAAGCCGGCTTTACTTTAACAGACCCCGGTCGGTACCAACCACTGAACGATGATTTCTCGAACTACATTGCAGCGTTTAAAGAGGCAGGCTGTGAAATCATTACAGGCAATATGATCCCGCCGGATTTTGCCACCTTCTGGTCGCAGGCAGCGCAACAGGGGTTTAATCCTAAAGTTGTCACCATCGGCAAGGCCTTGTTGTTTCCTTCTGTGATCGACTCTCTTGGTGACCGAGGGGATGGATTAACTTCTGAAATCTGGTGGACACCTTCTCATCCGTTTAACTCATCTCTTACTGGTGAAAGTTCCAGTGCATTGGCATCCGGTTATAGCGATGCAACCACACGACCATGGACCCAGCCAATTGGTTTTAAGCACGCGTTGTTTGAAGTGGTAAGTGATGTTGTCTCCCGTGCAGCAGACCTTGATGATCCGTCTGCTATTGTGGATGCGATTAAAAACACGTCGATGTCTACCATCGTAGGTGACGTTGACTGGTCCAAAGGACCGGTACCCAATGTCACCAAAACACCATTGGTCGCTGGTCAATGGCAAAAACAAGGTGAGGCGATGGAATTAGTTGTCACCAATAATAAACTGGCACCTGAAATACCACTGGGTGGTGAGTTGAAGCTACTTAGCTGATAGCTGGCCTTTTATGACCAGGCCGACTACGAATCTATCTGATGGTTCTGGGTTTAGAGGCTATTCTGAATAATGATTAAAACACCTCCTGGAGCTTGGGGGTGGATATCACAGAAGTATGACATTGAGCTTCCACCTATGCGTTATCGCATACAACTCAAAAATAAATGACAGAATTCAACAGATAAACGGAGCCTACGATGGCTAAAAAGAAAAAAGTTATCATCACCTGTGCGGTAACCGGTGCGGTTCACACACCAACAATGTCTGATGCGCTGCCTTATACACACGATGACATCACCCATCAGGCTGTGGAAGCAGCAGAGGCCGGTGCATCGATTCTGCACTTGCATGCACGCAACCAGAAAGACGGCTCACCATCAGTAGATCCGGATGACTTTAAGCCGATGTTGCAGCGAATAAAACAATCGTGTAACTCAGTGCTGAATATATCAACCGGTGGATCGTTGACTTTGTCAATTCAGGATCGTATCAAACCTGCCAACACATTCAGCCCGGAGATGTGCTCGATGAACATGGGCTCGCTGAATTTTTCTTTTCATCCATTGGCTGACCGTTACGATGATTGGAAATTTGATTGGGAAAAAGATTATGTTGCCAATTCTGACGGCAATATCTTCCGCAACACATTCAGAGACATAAAAGAAGCAGCAGATACTCTTGCGCCGCACAATATTAAGTTTGAACACGAGTGCTATGACGTTGGTCATTTATACAATCTCAAGTATTGCATGGATATAGGCTTGTTCAAGCAGCCCATATTTCTGCAGTTTGTGATGGGTATACTTGGTGGTATTGGCGCAGAGATTGACAACCTTGTTTTCATGAAGCGCACCGCTGATCGACTATTCGGTACAGACTATCAGTGGTCTGTGATAGGTGCAGGAGCCGCGCAGATGCCACTGGCTTCAACGGCAAGTCAAATGGGTGGTAACGTACGCGTGGGTCTTGAAGACAGCTTGTTTATCACACGCGGC
>CAZNOB010000042.1:0-31949 GCA_964574535.1 uncultured Granulosicoccaceae bacterium
ACATAATGAATATATCGGAAACCACCCTCGGCAGTTTCATCAGAGGGCTTTGCTGAAACCTCAGACCAGTCATCCCAGTTGAAGCTATCCAGCCACGTGTCCCCGTTATCAAATAGATGATCGATCACCGTTAAATAGAGGCATTGCACGTGTGGCATCGCAAGTTTGCATAACGATGCACCGCCAATCACCATCATCTCATCACCGTCATGCCTTCGAGCTGCTGAAAAGGCATCCTCGAGAGATTGCACTGATTCCACGTTTTCAAACTGCCAGTTCTGATCACGAGTCAATACAATATGAGGTCGGCCCGGAACAGGCTTACCTAATGAGTCGAACGTTACCCGCCCCATTATCATCGGTTTCCCCATTGTTACCTGCTTGAAGTACTTCAGGTCATTGGAAATTTTCCAGGGCATGTCGCCATCTTTACCAATAAGTTTGGCGTTATCCATCGCCATAATCATCGATATTTTCATGAGTTTTACCTTGTCGCCCGCTTCACAACTCTGCAGCATACAGAATACTCGCAAGGTGGTCTTTCATGTTTTAAGGATCAAGCTCACCTTGTGGCGCCAGTCCTATGATTTCATTGGTAATGGTGCATCGCAATTTCTGCAAAATCTATGAAAAACAAGCAATAAACACAACTCTCCCCAAGATTACAAACATTACACATTAACTACACAGGCTTAAAATTCCAATGCAGGCCGCCGATGTTCCTGCCACAGGGTAACGGCAAGTTCGTCGTCGCCGCCAGCCCACAACCGGGGGACTAATAATAATCATGAAGATGATGATAAAAAAGATATCCGCAGGTGTTTTCGTCGCGATTGTCGCAGCACATACCGCCTCGTGCGCCACGGGCTCACCACCACGACACGAGATGGAGCTCACGCAAACATCTATCAGGAGTGCCGAGGCTGCCGGAGCAGTGAGTCACGCATCAAAGCCACTACGCGCGGCACAACAAAAAGTGTCTATCGCCCAAACTCTGATTGATAAAGAGAAATACGATGAAGCAAAGCACCAGCTACATCTTGCAATTGCAGATGCGGAGCTGGCTGAAGCCACGGCAGAGGCCAGAAAATCAGAGCTTGCCCGCGAAGAACTCAGCCAAAGTATCGATCTGTTAAAAAAGGAAATTGCCAGAGCACAGGAAAACTAAAAAACACCTCTACAAAACACGGTCCTGACAGCTGTTCTTGTCGCGTAAGGCAACCGATCACTTTGTACAACCTGAACTCAGGTGTTTTACCTTCTAATGGAAATAATGATGAACAAACAGATTAAACTTCGATTACCGAGTAAACAAATTATCGCTGTGGTGTGCGCCACGATTCTAACAACAGGCTGTGCAGGCAAAAAGCCCAATAGTAATTTAGATTCTGCATTGACCGTCTATGAACGTGTCAGTACCAATGAAACGGTCAACAAATATTCAACGGAAGATTTAAACGTTGCCAAGCGCAAGCTCGATTCTGCTGTTACCGCATGGGAAGACAAAGAATCAAAAGCCGAGATAGACAAACGCGCGTATATCGCCGAACAATACGCGTTAATCGCAGAGCAACGCTCAACCCTGCTGGAGCATCAAGCTCAAATTGAAAATGGAAAACTCGAAAGAGCTAACGTTCAAACGGAGCTACGCGCGGCAGAAGCAAATATCGCGCGTGAACAAGCTGAGTCTCTGGCCGCACAAGCGCAGTCGCTTAAAAATGAAGTTGAGCAACGCGAGCTAAAACTGCAACAGCAACTGGCCGAGCTGGAAGAACTCAAAGCCCTGCAAGCACAAAACACTGATCGAGGAATGGTTCTTACACTTGGCGATGTTTTGTTTGATACCAATGAATCTACATTGCGCCCCGGGGCCAGACAAAATCTGGAAAAAGTTGCCACCTTTCTGCAGAACTATCCGGACCGCACAGTACAAATTGAAGGACATACCGATAACACAGGCGACAATGAATACAACTTCAATCTTTCTACTGATCGAGCCATGGCTGTGCGCACCGCACTACAGGCTCAGGGGATAGACGGATCGCGCATTGTCGCACGTGGTTTGGGCGAAAATGCTCCAGTCGCCAGCAATTCGGTCGCGGAAGGTCGACAACGCAATCGCCGTGTCGAGTTAATCTTCGACAAGGCAGCAGAAACAGTACTTAGCGAAATCGATCAATAATGCTCGCCACCCCTTTGCGCATCTCGCGCAAAGGGGATCAGCCCTCAAATTATCAGAAAATCAGCAATACTTAACAGAAGCAAGAGGGTATATCTGAACAATCTGATCCGACGCGGGTCCTAGATTAGTGCATACTGCCTGATTTACCCGGAGCAACCGTGACTTCCATGCCACCCAAACTGCCGGCCCTTGTTATTATGGTCAGCTTGTCGTTTTTTTCCTCACTACCCGTATTTGCACAGAGTACGTCTGGTGCCAGCAGCCACAATCGCCCAACTACCATCTATTTTCTGCGCCACGCTGAATCAACGCAAAGCAGCCATAATAACTGCGATACCGGGGACTGCAGCGAGGAACTCAGCGACAAAGGATTACACCGAGCGAACCTATTGGCCAGCTGGTTCCTGGAACGACGGGTTCTGCAAACCCTGGACGCAGTATTCACCAGCCAGAAATACAGCACGTATCAAACCGCGCTTCCCACGGCCACGCTCGCAGATCTGGATGTCACCCAACTTCCTGTCGACAATAAGGATCTGAATCCCCAAATAACCGAATGCGCAACAATCGACGCCATACTGAACACACCGGCCGGAGACACGGTGCTGGTGGCCGGCGATAGCAGCACGCTCTACAACATCATGGGCGACGGCAACGGTAGCTGTACAGGCCTGGGTCTGTTAACCGACGACGATCCCGGAAGCCATCGATTTCCCAAAGATAGCAACGGCAATGTTCGGGACTACGGTGATGTGTGGAAAGTTGCAATTCGCGGAGATCAGGCCCGCTTCGTCTATCGCGTAAACCTGGAAACAACTCAACTAACGGTTATTGATCGAGCCCGCTAGCAATCAACCGGGTTGGCACGCTTTTTTCGCAGCCCCGACCTTCAATGCTCAGGAGCCTTTTTTGCAAGGCAATAGCCCCACGCTGAGTGACAATTGCTGCTATGTTCAAACCTTTCTGTTTACTGCTGACTTGCATGGCCGTGTGTACAGCACCCCACGCTGATGTCTATCGCTCCATCAATGACAAAGGAATCGCCGAGTTCAGCGATCGTGCTACGTCAGCAACAGCGAAGAAATTTACAATCAGTAAGCCTGTGATCATCGACGCTTTGCCTAAGAATCCCTCCAGAAATACACTGAGTGCCAATCAAAGCAGACAAGAAGCAGAGCCTTCAGCAACTGGCAGCCCATACCAGGGAATTCGAATATTAGAGCCTCAAGCTAATAGTGCCCGCTGGGTTCAGGAAGGCTTGACGGTCAGTATCGATCTGGATCCCGGCCTGGCCGCAGGCCATGAAATTGCTGTCATGCTGGACGGGGTTGAAGTAGCCGCCGGCGACGACTTCACTTATTTAATTACTGAAATTCTTCGAGGGCAGCACACCCTGCAGGCCCAGGTCAGAGACAAAGACAGCGGTGAGACACTAACCAGCGAAACCATCAGTTTTCAGGTACATAGACACAGCATTAGAACGAATACAGAGATGCTTCATCCCAGCCTGCAGACAGAAAGTCCTGAAAATCCCAGTGATATTAATGTCATATTGGGTGAGTAGTTTCTGCATCCGAAGCCGGCATGCGAGCCTCCACCATCCCTGAGTACCAACTTGCCCCAAAGGGGATAGCATCGTCGTCGAAGGCGTAAGCCGGATGATGACATACCTCTGAATCCCCGTTGCCTAAAAAGATATAGGCACCAGGCCTTTCCTGCAGCATATAACTGAAGTCTTCGGCGGGCATTATCGGATCAACCTTATCATTCACCTGATCTGAGACACTGCGTGCAACTTCAGCAGCGTATCTGGTTTCAGTCGCAGTATTTATCGTCACCGGGTAACCCGGCTGCCAGTTAACTTCTGCGCTCGCACCGTAAGCTATGGCAGTTCCCTGAGCAATTGCTTTAATACGTTGCTCTACAAAAGCCCGACACTCCGAGTCGAGCGTTCGAACAGTGCCTTGCATGGTGACTTTATCTGCAATCACATTGCTTGCAGAACTGTCAGTGTTAAAGGTACCGACAGTAAGTACCACGCGCTTCAATGGATCAATATTTCTGGAGACCACTGTTTGCAGTGCAATTAGTATTTGCGCCGCAACCAAAGTGGTATCAACGGTTTTATGAGGATCAGCTGCATGACCGCCTTTGCCTGTCACCTGGATTTCAAACTCATCTGAAGAGGCGAGAAATGCCCCGGATCGGATAGCAAAATGCCCCACAGGCAGCCCGGGAATGTTGTGCATGCCATAAATTTCCTGAATACCAAAACGGTCCATCAATCCATCGCGGCACATCTCCAGGCCACCGGCACCACCTTCTTCAGCCGGTTGAAATACAAGCACCGCCTTACCATCAAAGTGTCTTGTTTCGGTTAAATATTTTGCCGCACCCAGTAACATTGAAGTGTGACCATCGTGACCGCAGGCATGCATCAAGCCCTCATGTTTTGATGCGTAAGGCAAGCCAGTTGTCTCATTTATAGGCAGTGCATCCATGTCTGCACGCAGCCCGATGACCCGTTGACTAATATTTGTCTTACCATTAATCACACCCACGACACCTGTCTTACCGATCCCTTCCACGACTTCATCACAGCCAAACTCCCGCAGCAGCTCAGCGACTCGTGCAGCGGTTCGATGTAGCTCAAACAATAATTCCGGATGAGAGTGGAAATCATGCCTCCAGGCGGTAATTTCGGCATGTAAATCTGCGTAGCGGTTTTTTATCGGCACGTCGGCGTGCTCCCATCAATGATTCATGGCGCCCACAGCCTATCACCATCAATGACCAGAGGGGATAGTGTTTTCGGTGTTTGATTTACTGTAAGCACAGTGTTATGAGCTTATAAAAAGAGCTTTGCCAGATCGGCAAAAAAATAACATATCACCCATCCCGAACAACATTCTGCAACTGCAATTAATAAAGGGGCAAAACCCGCCCCATCTTTAACAAAATTAAATGAAAACACCGACTAACTAAGATACGCTTTTTTTCGCCTGTAGAACACCAGTGAAAGGATACTGAGCACTGTCGGGAAAAACGGGTCGACTACCTGTGCGTCCGAATGCAATACGCATCCCACACCGGCACCACTGACACCAGTAACAAGACCGTTGTTTGCTGGAACATCAAGCACGTCAGGAATATTATCGCCATCTTCATCAGACAGTACGAATAACCCATCATTGCCAAAGATGCTCGCATGTCCGTCGCCGTCGGGATCTGCTTCAAATGAGTCATCAATGCCGTTGCTATTCACATCTGCTCCGGCAGACAAATCAACATCAGCAGCATCAATAATTCCATCTCCGTCGGTATCATCACCGACGGTAGAACTCACATCGGCTTGATTGGGGATACCATCACGATCATCATCCAGAAATAGATCCACCACACCATCAGCGTCTTCATCAACACCACCGCTCTCACTCAAATCAGTCGCGCCGTCATCATCACTGTCGAGGTCAAGATAGTTCGGGGTGCCGTCATTATCAGTATCCGGTATCGGCAGGGGTGCAGACGTCAGCACATCAGCACGACCATCACCATTAGCATCCTGCGAGTTATCGATCCTCCCATCATTATTAGCGTCAAATCCACCGGCCTCGATCAGATCCGGCAATCCGTCCTGGTCAGAATCGATATCAAGAAAATCTGCCAGTCCATCAAGATCGGTGTCGGCAGTCTCCAGAGGCACAGCTGCTATTGCGTCATCTAAACCATCGCCGTTGGCATCTAACAGATTATCGACTTTCCCATCACCATTTGCATCTGTCCCGCCAGCTTCAAGAATATCGGCAATTCCATCGTTATCACTGTCCAGATCTTTGTAGTCAGGAATACCATCAGCATCCTGATCGCCATCCCCTTCTATAGCATTGGGTATTCCGTCATTGTCTTCATCAAGGTCAACCACATCATCACCCGCCTCAAGCGGGTTAGTACCATCCTGCACTTCAACACCGTCAGGAGTACCTCCACCGTCTGTGTCAGAGTTGTTCGGGTTGGTACTGTATTGATTCACTTCATCACCGTCGCCAAGACCGTCAGTATCTGAATCAGCTAACAGCGGGTCTGTTTGCGTGGTGTCTACTTCTTCACCATCATTGAGCCCATCACCATCTGTATCCGAATTGGTCGGGTCAGTGCCATGAGTGTTGCGCTCTTGCCCATCGCTCAGGGAATCCCCATCGGTATCTTCAAGAGACGGATCAGTAAATATCTCATTCACTTCCTCACCATCAGCCAGGCCGTCTGAATCTGTATCGGCGAGCGTCGGATCGGTGCCGGTTTCTGCGACTTCACTGCCATCTGTTAAGCCATCAGAGTCACTGTCGGGGTTAACAGGATCAGTGTTATGTGTCAGTACTTCATCACCATCATCTAATCCATCGCTATCACTGTCTGCACTGGCGGGGTCAGTACCTGCCTCCGCTTCTTCATCGTCATTCAACCCATCGTCATCAGAATCTGGAATATCGTCCTCATTGTTGCTTATCGGATCCGAGCCATTAGCGACTTCCGAACCGTCATTGACACCACCACCATCAGTGTCCGGGTTCAAAGGGTCAGTCAAATAAACCGCCACCTCATCACCGTCGCTCAAAGCATCATTATCAGAGTCTGCGTTCAGCGGATCCGTGCTGTGCGTAGTCACCTCAGCCCCGTCACGCAGACCATCGCCGTCAGTGTCAACGTTTGTTGGGTCAGTGCTATAGCTGGTGACTTCTTCGCCATCTGCTAAACCGTCGCCGTCAGTGTCAACGACGTTGGGATCTGATGAATGGGTATTGACCTCATCACCATCACTTAGCGAGTCGTCGTCGGTGTCGTCGTTATTCGGGTCCGTGTTGGTCGTACCAAGCTCTTCACTATCACTAAGCCCGTCAGAATCCGAGTCAGGTCGGGTCGGGTCCGTGCTATGTTCATTCACCTCTAAACCATCGTCTAAACCATCACCGTCAGAGTCAGTATTATTCGGATCGGTACCCAGATCAGTTTCAGTATCATCGTCAATGCCATCACCGTCAGCATCCATCACCAATAGAACTACCGCGTCCGAAGCGAGACTAAAATGTGCTAGTCGAAAGGGACTTTCGGTTTCTCCGGGTCCCTGAAAAGTAATCGTCTCCGAGTCGGCTTCGGCCGTGAAATCAAAAGTCTGTTGTATCCAACCCGTAGATTCAAAACTTTGAACGCCACTGGTATCGTTACCAACACTCACAGAATAGCTATCACCAACAGCAACGCCGTACTGACCGGGCTCCTGAAAGCCCGCAACATAAAACGTCACCTGATACTGTTCACCGGCAATCAGACCACTAATCGTAGTGCCTGCCGCTTCCGAGTTGAACCACGAACCACATGAAATGAAAAATTGATGACCAGTCGGTGGGTCGTAAGGTACCGCACCTACCCAGGGTGCATTGTTCCAGCCCCATCGATCTGCATTACTGCTATCACAGGAACCGGAGAAATTCGTCCATCCCTCAGGCACACCGCTAGAACGCAGTCGCGTATCGTCGGTTGAAGCTACAGTTGGAGTGGCGGCTGCCACAGTATGGGCAGGTAGCAAACCCAGTATCCCTGCCCCGAGCACTGCAAATGTCTGCCAGAACCCGACAGAGTATTTACTCTTCATTAAATGCGTTCACCTTAATAAATAGACTTTTAAAACCAGGCTTGCCTGTCTTATTGCCAGGCCTGCGATTGCGTACGTGACTCCATCGGATGAAAACTGAAGCCAATAACAATCAATAGTCCAATCAGGGGATCACAGGATTACAATTTACAACTACTTACACTCGCGCCTTGTATACAGCGCCAGTAATCTGCCGTCTATACACTTGTATTCAGCAGCTTTCGCTTCATGAACCAACGTCGGTGAGCGGATGGAAATTCGCTCTCCTGGTTCGCCAACAGGCCAAATTCATGATAACCAAGTGTCTTGTAAAACTCTTTGGCAGCGCGATTTGATGTATCCAGCCAGACACTGTGACAACCCAGTGTTTCAGCCCTGCGATGAGCGTGCTGCATCAGATCTCGGCCAATCCCTCTTCCGCGAAAATCCTCCGCTACCCACAAGATTTTAATATTCATCCAACCGTACGAACACGCCGCAACCACTCCTCCGATGAGTGTTTCCTCCCAATCGCGTGCCTCATGTGTGAAGCAGATATTTGTTCCTTGCGGGTTGATTGATCCAAGCGCTGTAGTCAGGTGTTTTTCAAGCACACTGGCAGTTGCTGCATACCTGATGTCAGGCACCAGAAGGATTGAGTATTTCACCTGTTTATCCATACAACGGTGGATGACATCAGCGCCACCATTTCACACATGATGATGCAGAGGGTTATTCGGCGCAATTCCAGTTCAAGCAGCATCGCCCGCATGCTGCCCAACTGAGCATTGAATCAGATCAAGTCCGAGTGACAGATCCGCTTTGATATCATTAATTCCTTCAAGACCAACCGCTATTCTCAACAGACCAGGTTTGATCCCTGCGCCGGCGCGTTCTTCATCTGACAGTCGACCATGCGTGGTAGTCGCCGGATGGGTAATTGTTGATTTCGCATCACCCAAATTAGCAGTGATTGACAACATTTGAGTCTGGTCAATCACTTGCCAGGCTTGCGCACGGCCACCAATCACCTCAAACGATACTACTCCGCCAAAACCACTTTGTTGCTGCTGACACAAGGTATGCTGCGGATGATTCGATAGTCCCGGATAGTAGACTTTTTGTACAGCCGGATGGCTGGAAAGCCACTGCGCCAGTTGCATGGCACTCTCAGAATGGCGCTGCATTCTGAGATCAAGTGTCTCCAAACCCTTCAAAAAGACCCAGGCATTAAACGCGCTCATGGTGGGCCCTGCAGTACGCAGAAAACCATATACGTCTTCACCAACAAGTTTTTTATCACCAACTACTGCCCCGCCCACGCAGCGCCCCTGACCATCTATAAACTTGGTGGCTGAATGGATCACAATATGCGCGCCTAATTCAAGAGGCCGCTGCAATGCTGGCGTGCAAAAACAGTTATCTACAACCAACAGGGCATTGTTCTCATTCGCTATCTGCGCCAGCGCTGTGATATCAGCAATCTGGGTCAGCGGGTTTGAAGGGGTTTCAACAAACATCATGCGTGTGCCTGATGTTACTTTTTGCCGCCAGTCCTCAGGTTGATCAATTTGTGCAAAGTCGACCGGGTTACCCATACGTGTCAGGTATTTCTTAAAGAACTGTGAGGTTGAGCCAAAAAGGCCCGAGGACGCTACAACGTGCTCTCCGGGTTCAAGCAACGCAACGCAGACCGACATAATAGCTGCCATCCCGGAAGCCGTTGCCACGCAACACTGCCCGCCCTCTAACGCTGCCAGGCGCTGCTCAAAAGCACGTACCGTAGGATTTGTAAATCGCGAATACACATTGCCCGGTGCATTGTTTTGAAATCTATCCGCAGCCTGTGCAGCGTTGTCAAAGACAAAACTTGACGTCGCGAAGATCGCTTCAGAATGCTCACCTTCATGCGTACGCTGATGCCCGGCTCGAATAGCTGTTGTGGCAAAGTCGTTGGAATTGCTTTCGATCACTTCAGATGTCCCGCTGGATTAATCAAGAAATTGCGGGATTTGCTGCTTGCGGGCTTTGAGGAGAATTCAGCCCCTGGAAAAGCGTCTATCCGGGGGATAATTCGCAGCGGGCCGAAGCTCGCTTTAGCAGTATTTTTCAAGCGCCCGCAAGCTGATATCAAATCGGCGCACCCCAATTATGCATCCTGCCATGGCGGAGTCAACAGATGATTTTGCTATTCGCCAACGTCCATCATGCCAGCCGGTGTCAGCGTATCTGCCAGGTCATGAGTGATCAATACAAGGTTGTTTTCCTGCACCTGATTAAAAAGCGTTATGATTTCGCTGTTCCGCATACGCACGCATCCATGTGAAACAGCCTTTCCAATCAGATGTTCCTGCGCAGTACCGTGGATATAAATATACCGAAGACAGGAGTCCACCTCACCGCCTTGATTCAGTCCTGGTTGTAGGCCATCGAGCCAAAGTATTCTGCTGGTTATGAGGTCGTCTTCATCATCAGAGCACAACTGATCAGCGATCCCCTGAACCTGCCTGCCGACAAAAACAGATCCCGCCGGTTCACGATCACCTATTTTATCTTTGATGCGGTGCCAGCCGAGCGGCGTACAACCAGAGTCAACCCGACAACCTGCACCGCGTTTCGAAGTTGATACCTGGTAGCTGCGAATAAAGACACCTTGCGTGACTAACGACAGCAACTGACTGGAGAGATCAATAACAAGCAGCGTTGTTGATTGTATTTGCGGGGGAAGTTTATGCTTCGCACAAAAGCCACTTTCATCACTAACAACCAGAGTACGGTACTGCCGACCCAGAATTTCAGTAAACGCGCTATTCCATTCCAACGTCTACAAATACCTCGTCAGTTGATGATTGCATAGCGGCGTCCGCACGGCGGTTTTCCAGCCAGCTAAGGTACTTTGAATCGACATCACCGGTGACATACTCACCATTAAAACAGCTGGTCTCAAAATCTTTCAGATCGGGATTAAGCTCTCTGACAGACTCAATCAAATCATCAAGATCCTGATAGATTAAACCGTCGGCACCTATCTCTGAACAAATTTCAGACACATCACGCTCAAAAGCAATTAATTCATTGGCGGCTGGCATGTCAATGCCATAAACGTTCGGATAACTTACCGGCGGTGCAGCGGATGCCATGTATACTTTTTTAGCGCCTGCCTCTCTGGCCATTTCGATTATTTGCTCAGAGGTTGTCCCACGAACAATCGAGTCATCAACTAACAATACATTCAGGCCCCGGAATTCTGTTTCTATCGGGTTCAGTTTTTGCCGCACAGATTTTCGCCGCATGGTTTGCCCGGGCATTATAAACGTCCGGCCGATATACCGATTTTTAACGAACCCTTCCCGGTAAGTAATCCCAAGCTCCATGGCAAGCTCAAGCGCCGATGTTCGACTGGTATCCGGAATGGGAATAACAACGTCAATATCATGCTCAGGCCAACTTCTTCGAATCTTGTTAGCAAGCTTACGCCCCATATTCAGCCGCGATGAATACACCGACACATTATCTATCACAGAATCCGGCCGCGCAAAATAAACGTACTCGAATATACACGGGGTAAGCGATTGTTTCTTTGCGCACTGATGGCTATGCAGCACACCATCTTTGGTAATATAAATGGCCTCACCTGGCTGTAAATCACGCATTGGTTCATAACCCAGCCCGGTAAGCGCGACACTCTCCGAGGCAACAATATACTCAGTACCTTCGTCCGTCTCACGCTTACCCAGCACTACCGGTCGGATACCAAAGGGATCCCGAAATGCCAACACACCGCGACCCACCAGCATAGCGATGACCGCATAGCTTCCTTTGCAGCGCTCATGCACTGCAGAGACGGCATTAAATAAATGCCGGGGCTGCAACTTAAGCGACTGTGCAGTACTTTGTAACTCGTGTGCCAGGACATTGAGCAATACCTCGCTATCAGAGCTGGTATTGATGTGCCGCCGATCAGTTCGATACAGCTCGCTTTGCAGATCTTCTGCGTTCGTCAGATTGCCGTTATGGGCCAGCACAATACCAAACGGGGAATTCACATAGAAAGGTTGTGACTCTGCAGAAACTGCAGAGCTGCCGGCGGTTGGGTAGCGTAAGTGCCCTATTCCCATATTGCCGCGCAAACGAAACATATGAGTGGCGCGGAAAACTTCTTTAACTAATCCCGGGGCCTTGCGCACATAGAGCTTTCGATCTTCACAGGTCGCGATTCCCGCGGCGTCCTGACCACGGTGCTGCAGGAGAGTTAAGCCATCATAGAGTTTGTGGTTTACCGGTTCGCAGCCGACAATCCCGATAATCCCGCACATTTCAAGCAATCGCCCTGAAGAAAAATTTCAAACGGGAATTGTAAACGGTTTAGCCCTGCGATTCCTGAGATTGTTTCACCCGGGCAGTAATCGTCATAAACCAGTCCTGCCGATCAACAGCTTACAGCGGGGTGGTATTGAACCATTTTTTAAAATTCTCCGGCAAACGGTTTTGAATAAACCGTGACAGAATTAGTACTGGCGGCAGTATCTTCGAATCATTCCACCACTTTTCTTTCGGAATGGCAGGATTTGAAGTAGCAAGCAACGCAACGATAGCAACAATCAGGACACCGCGAACCACCCCGATTCCCACACCCAGCAACCGATCAACAAGACCGATTCCGGTGGCACCGAGAATTTTTCTGATGAGGATGCTTAAGATGCTGCCAACAACCATTGCAGAAACGAACAACACACCTGCACTGATGAACCAGCGTGCAGATGGACTTTCTACGGTATCCGGTAAAAAAGCGATGAATTGTTCGGTGTAATTAAACGGTAGCCAGATCGCCAGCGCCCAGGTAGCCAATGAAAAAAACTCACGGAAAAACCCACGGAACAGGCTCAACGTGGCGGAAACTCCGATCACCGCCAGTATGATTAAGTCGAGTGTACTGAATATCATGAAAAGGGTCTCTGCTTCTTAAGACTATTGTAGCAGCGCACCACCAGTGTAGTGCAAAGTTCGTGGCCGGACTCACAGTGACCGGGTGGACCACCAGTCTGGGAAATTCCATAACGGGTTTCTGTATAATTTCGCTTACCGGTTTGCGCTCTAATTGCGTGTCACCATTATGCTCTCAACCCGATAGCTGCGATCGATTCGGTTTTTTAACGCCAAAGCGTCAATCTGACTGCTGATAGGCCCGGCAAATACCCTGAGAATCGCACGTTTTTTTCCTTCCACTCGATTGATATAGGCTGGCAGATTCTCGCTTCGAAGTCGGTTCAATAACTTCAATGCATTGTTTTCTTTAACAAAACTTGCGACCTGTATATTGAAGCCCACAGGAATTTCCTGACTGTCAGACCCCGTGGGCAACGCAGCGGCTGCTACAGAACCAGTATTTTCGGACCGCGGGATCGATGGTGAAGTATCCGCCACCGGGCCATTCTGTGTCCCCGGCGCAAATTCAGGCGCTGCCGCAGTGGTGATTACGGGCAGATCATCCGCCTGAGGCGGCTCTGGCAAAGGCTGCCTGGAAGAATAAGATTTCTCAACGATTGGTCGCTGCGGTTGCACCGGGAAGGTTTCAGCATATTCGTACTCGCGTTGCGAGCCTGCACCGTCCAGTACAAATGGCAGCACTATTACAGCCACCGCCAATAGTACCGCCGCACCGATCAGACGCGCGAGCAATTGTTCGTCTTTGTACTCTTTTCGTCCCTGAGTAACTGACGGTATTTGACTCATGGCTTTAATACCCGCGATTGTCATGGCGTTTCTAAGTGTCCGATGTGAGGATTTTACTGACTGGCTTTGAGCATATCCAGCACAGGGCCCACCACATGAAATGAGCCGAACACCACCACCCTGCTGCCAACCCCTGATTGTGCAACAGCTGCTTCAAATGCCTGAATTACCGAAGCGAAAACCTTGGTGTCGGCAGAGCTTTCATTTTTCAGCAAGCTCGCTAATTCGGACGCATCAAAAGCCCTGGGATAGTCAATCTGACCAATGAACCACTGATCAATTGTACCCGCAAGCGCCTCTATAACCGCCCCCGGATCTTTATCTTGCATGCAGGAAAAAACAGCACATGTTTGCCCATCTACCTGATGCTGTTGTAAATAATCGGCTAGCAGCCTGGCGGCAGCGGCGTTATGCGCAACATCCAGCAGCAGAGGTAGACCGCGATACTCAAAATGCTGCATCCGCCCTGCGATTAACACCTCTTTCATTGCCGCCTGCAACGCGCTTTGCGTGGGCATCTCTCCCAGAACCTCACCACATAGACAAATTGCCACAGCAGCGTTATCGATAGCCCACTGCGCCTGAATCGCTGGCGCAGGGAGTTGCGTTCTGCCCTGAGGCCCTGTGTATCTCCACGTATCTTCATCGCGGCTGACAGAAAAGTCGTGGCCTGCAAACAAAGGTTTGGCACCAATCTCTGTCGCGAAAGATCTAATGATGGCGGGAGGATCGTAATCTCCACAGACTAAAGCGCAACCGCGTCGCGCAACGCCGACTTTCTCACGAGCGATAGATTCGCGATCGTGGCCAAGCCAGTCCGTGTGATCAATGCCAATTGAGGTAATACACGCCGCATCACTATCCCATGCATTGACCGCATCCAGACGCCCGCCCAGACCCACCTCAAGCACAGCAATATCAACGGCGGACTCTGCAAAACACAGCATGGCCGCAAGAGTCGTAAATTCAAAATAAGTCAGTTCGGTTTCACCGCGACAATCGTCAATATGAGCAAATGCCGCACATAGACTGGCATCACTGACTCTTCGATCATCTATCACTATTCTTTCGTTGAAATCGATAAAGTGCGGCGACGTATAGACCCCCACTGACTTCCCCATATGACGGAGTATTGAGGCTGCATAAGCCACCGTGGATCCCTTCCCGTTGGTACCGGCAACCGTCAGTATGCGAAATTCGGGCTGATCAATTCCAGCGTGCGATGCGACCCGCAGAATTCTCTCGAGACCCAGCTCAACACGATCCGGCTGCATCTGTTCCAACCGGCGGAGCCACTGATCAAGTGCCTGATCAACCTGCAACGGGCTCTGCCGTCGGTGCGATCGGACCAACACTATCTGCCGGGGTTTGCCGCCCGGTGAGTTGCGCAATGACCTGCGCCAGCTTGTCACGCATTTCTCTTCGATCGACAATCATGTCGATCGCCCCATGCTCTAGCAAAAATTCTGATCGCTGAAAACCACTGGGCAGTTTTTCACCGACGGTTTGCTCAATGACTCTCGGGCCGGCAAATCCGATCAGGGCTCGGGGTTCTGCAATAATGATATCACCCAGCATCGCAAAGCTCGCAGAGACTCCCCCCATGGTCGGATCAGTCAGCACAGAAATATAAGGCACACCGCGACGCGAGAGCCGCGCCAGGGCGGCACTGGTTTTTGCCATCTGCATTAACGATACCAGCGCTTCCTGCATCCTTGCACCACCGGAGGCAGAAAAACAAATCAGGGAAGCGTTGTGCTGGAGTGAGGCCTCGGCAGCACGTACAAATTTCTCACCGACGACAGCACCCATAGACCCGCCCATGAAGCCAAATTCAAAAGCAGCAGTTACCACCGGCAATCCTTTAATCGCTCCCTGAAAAACGACCAACGCATCTTTTTCGTCAGTCGCCTTAGTCGCCTGAGTGATACGATCCTTATATTTTTTGCTATCGCGAAATTTAAGCGTATCAACCGGCTCCATACCCTCACCGATTTCAATACGCCCTTCAACATCAAGCAATTGTTCCAACCGCGCTCTGGCACCAATACGCCGATGATGACTACAACGCGGACACACATGCTGGTTACGTTCCAGGTCAGCACCGTACAACACATTGGTGCAACTATCACACTTAACCCACAATCCCTCTGGCACAGAACCGCGATTCCGGCTATCGGTGCGAACCCTGGAGGGCATTAATTTATCGAACCAGCTCATTTGGTATTGCCTTGCTTTTTATAGTGCATCAAATGCTGCAGTGCCGCAGCTAAAGATCAGATACGCAGTATTCACTGACCATTCGCTATTTGCTCATCCACCGATTTCACCTGCGCAATAAACCGCTGCATCAGGGTGAGATCCTTTATTCCCTTCGCCGATTCTACACCACTGCTTACATCAACAGCGGCTGGACGCACAGAGAAAACCGCATCTCTGACATTATCGACATCCAGCCCTCCAGCCAACACCAAAGGCACATTGGTACTTTCGGGGATCAACGACCAATCAAATACATCACCACTGCCGCCGGCAGATCCAGCGACATTGCTGTCGAGCAAAAAACCACGCGCCTCATTATAGGCAGCACAATATTCCGTCACATCAGAGGTAGATTTCATTGAAACCGACTTAATATATGGACGGTTAAACGACTGACAAAATTCGGCGCTTTCAGTACCGTGAAACTGCAGTAAATTCACCGGAATTCGTTCCAGCACTCGCTCAATCGTATCGCTATCGGCATTGAGAAACAGAGCGGTAAAAGATGTGAACGGGGGCACAGCGGCGGCAATATCAAGCGCCTGCTCGATACTGATATGCCGTGGACTGGGCGGATAGAAGACCAGCCCTAATGAATCAGCACCCAACGCCACAGCATTAACTGCATCAGCGGGTCGGGTGAATCCACAGATTTTGATTTGCGTTTTATAGTGGACAGAATTGGCTGCATTCATCACTGAAACCATATCACATTCTATGGTCAAATGATGGTTTCACCAGGGCGGTTTAAGCAACCACAAACGGTCCTGCCGGCAGCCCATCACGCCAGTCTGGAATTCTAAATTCCGGGGCATAGTCAGGTCCCATAAAATATAAGCCATGCGGCACTGCGGTCACCCCGGCCCGAGTCCGATCACGGGCGTGCAGCACATT
The DNA here is from genome assembly GCA_964574535.1 of uncultured Granulosicoccaceae bacterium. Lineage (GTDB taxonomy): Bacteria > Pseudomonadota > Gammaproteobacteria > Granulosicoccales > Granulosicoccaceae. Next base: position 16,698 of record CAZNOB010000042.1, read on the forward strand.
ACCCAGCCAGGACTCAGACTCTAAACCGCTACCCACTCGAATCAGGCTACCGGCAATAATGCGAATCATATTGTGTAAAAATGCATTACCCACCACTTCAATCTGGACCTGTTCGTTATAACGTTGCACTGACACAGATTGTATTTCACGCACAGCGTGTTTGGCCTGACAACCTGCAGCGCGAAAACTGGTGAAATCATGCTCACCCACCAGGCACTGAGCCGCAACGTTCATACGATCAGTGTCCAGTGGCTGATAAATAACCGCGACACGCTGGTGCATTAGTGCAGAACGGGAGGACCGATTTAAGATCAAATACCGATAGCTTCGACCAGTGGTGCTGTATCGAGCGTGAAAGTCGTTCCCCACTCTGGTGACTGAGCGTATAGAAATATCGGGCGGCAGTTTAGCGTTTACCCCCAAAACCCAGGCTTTTTTATCACGCTTTTTATCGGTTTCAAAGTGAGCGCACTGAGCGTACGCATGGACACCGGCATCAGTCCGCCCACTGGCGACTATAGTGATTGCATCATCGGCCACAGCACTCAATGCTTTTTCAATTTCCTCTTGCACCGAAGGGCTGTGATGTTGCCGCTGCCAGCCGCTGTATCGGCTGCCAACATATTCGATAATCAGTGCATACTTTGTCATGTGCTTGTCTGATGCGGCTTGCGTAAATAAAAAGGGGCGCTAAATTAGCGCCCCTCTACCTACCATTTTGTCGAGAAGATCCGTGCAAGCTGAAGCTTACAAGGATCTGAATACTCAGTTCAGACTATTTAATAAGTCCGTCGCCTGCTTCTTCTGGGCTTCATTGCCATTATTCACAATATCGCGCAAGGCATTCGCTGCACTGTCTGTGTCACCCATATCAATATAGGCCTTGGCCAGATCCAGCATGGTTTCCATTTCGTTCGAATCAGCAGTGTAGTTTTCAGACAAATCAATGTCCGACTCCAGGCCTGTACGCACATTGGAAGTGACATCACCCAGTGAATTAAGATCAGCGTCGTCCAGTGTAAGATTATCAAACGTAGAGTCACCATCAGGGTTGGTCAGATCAAGCGTACCGAGATCGACACCAGACATCTGATTGCCAGCAATCTCTTCCAGATTGAGCGTGCCGTCGTCATCCAGCGCGGCCAGATCAACATCGTCTAAACTGATGTCATCAAGATCTTCGATTAAGAAATCTTCCTCTGCCTGGCTAAAATTACCCGTCGCAGCCAGATCGTCGACATCAAAATCTGTGCTGGTATCAAGCGTTTCATCAAGATTAGTCGCGTCAATTGTTTCATCGTTGCCCACCGGCATGGCCGCCGCCGCTACTCCGACTGCTGCGGCGCCACCGGCGGCCGCCTCCATCGCACCAACTCTTGAAAAGAGCGTATCACCGGAATCCATTCCGCGCCCCATCTCTGCAATACGCTCCCAGCGTTGAGTGCTACCAAAGCGCTCCTGATATTCTATTGCCGCCTCTTTGAAACCTTTACTATCCTGCTGATCGTGATAGTTTTCCAGAAGCTTCAAGTGATATTCCTCATTATCGGGCGCACGCTCAATAGCGGTTTTTAGTAAGTCTTCAGCCTGGCCATGTAATCCGTAGCGAAGATAAACATCCGCCTCAGTGATCGTATCGTCAAGCATAGCGCTATCAACCAACTGGTGCGCTCTATCCGACTCAAGCGACGCTTCAAGGGAATCACCACCAGGTATCTCAGCTTGGGTTTCTTCGCCGTTATCCGATGTTCTGTCAAGCGCTACCGCGGCTCCGGTCGCTGATGCAGCAGCGCTGGCCGCTACCGCCGCGCGTGCCATCGTAGAACGTTGCTCTTCCACTTCATCATAGTTTCCACGCTCGCCGTCCAACTGTGACCCTGGCAAGATACCTACATCGGAGGTGTCGATATCAACAGGAATATCTCGATGATGATCCACTACTGCAGGTGTCTTGCGCCGACGCATCGCCCAGGCGCCTAGCAACCCTAGCAATGCCAGGCCACCGCCAGCAGCCAGAACCGTTGTGCGATCACCCAGTGATCGCTGTAGAGGCGCCGCCGCCAACACACCACCAGCCACGGCAGCGCTTTTATCCATCATTTTCTCAGCACCATCTGCAACATCACTTCCGGCTTCAGCCGTTTTGCTCATCACACCATTGGTTGTATCGGTGACCGTTTCCGTGGTGTTTGCAAGATTGGCATTGGCCTCAGCCTGCAGCACCGCTAATCGATCTTTAACTTTGGTGGATTCTTCTTCAAATCGCTTCTTCTCCGCTTCCGCCTGCGCTTGTAAAGCTGCCTGTTCTTCTTCGGCAATTCTGGTGGCTTCGGCTAGTTGCGCTTTATCGTCTTCAGACTGTTTCAACAAACGGTCTTTTTCTGCTTCCAGCGCTTCAAGGCGAACACGCATCGCGTCACTTTCTGCCGCTAATCGTTCGCGTTCAGCATTTGCCTCTGCAATTAGCTTTTCTTTTTCAACTTGAGCTTCTTCGGCAATTTTTACACGTTCTGCTGCTGCTTCCGCTGTAATGCGATTCTTTTCTTCTTCAAGTCTCGCTTCTATTCGCTCACGCTCAGCTTTCGCATCAGCAAGCAGCCGGGCTTTCTCTTCCTCAGCTTGTTGCACCAATGCCAGCTTGTCATTCTGTGCACTTTCAATCAGCTCGGCTTTCTCTACCTGCAACTGGGCAAGCTGCGATTTAAGAGCGTCTTCCTCAGTTGCTAAACGAACACTTTGTGCCTGCGCTTCTGCAGAGGCTAAATTCTTATCGGCATCTGCCTGGGCATCCACACGTTCCTGCGCCAACGATGCATCCGTATTGATGTTACGTTCCATCGCTTCCAGTTTCGCTTGCAGTCGATCCTGTTCTTCCTGCAGCAGATCAACCTTTGCAGCATCAGTACTTTCGGTTGCTTCGGCATCTTCCGTAGCGGCCGTTTCCATTGCCGCTTTTTCCATTGCCGCTTCATCTACACCTTCCGCCATTGTTTCAGATTCACTATCGTCTGAATCAACGGTGAGCTCTGACTGCAGATTGCCCAGTTCACTCTCACGCAAGGTAATAAGCTTTTTCATGGTGGCCAGGCTTTCTTCAAGCTCTACCACTCGCGAACTTAATTCATCGCGTTGCAGCGACTCTGACGTCAGCTCTTCCTGAGCCAGCATCATTTTCTTGTTGACTGCATCAAGATTGCGGTCAAGGTTGGAATCACCACTCACCTGATCCGCTGAGGCCTCGCCATCACCACTGGTGCTTTCATCAACCCCGACAATGGTTAATCCTTCTGTTGGTTGATCCCCCAGGTCATTATCCTCTGTCGCCAACGCATCAGTAGTGTCCTCGACTGTGGTTGCCGGTGCCTCTTGTCTGGCAATTTGAACTGCTTCATCACGACCGGCAGCTCTCACGCCACCCGGGATCTGTAGTTCTGTACCATTGGGTAAAAGATTGATGTCACCGTCAACAAATGCGTCAGGGTTAGCCTCTAGTATCGCCGCCACCATTTGTTTGGTACTCACACCACTCAGGCGATTTGTTCTGGCAATACTCCATAAGGTATCGTTTGGCTGCACAGTGTAACTCTCTGAGCTACCTGCCTCTGGCTCGACAGCAGCGAACAACGACTCGTTGTCTCCAGGGACTATCCCGCTGATATCGATCGCCTCTCCAAGCGCATCCCCGGCAGCAGCATTCGGGTTACCGACTGGATCAGCTGTTGCAAGACTGCTAACGGGAACGGTGGTTGTTTCAATGGTCTCAAATGTGACTTCAGGTTCAAAATTCAGGCTGTCGAGATCGACTTCCGTGCCAGGCACAGTGCCTGTGGCATCCACGCTGGCAGTGGGTGGTAAGGGCTCGTTGCTACCCGCAACAATCGCAGACAGATCAACCGGCTCACCGGTCACTGCATCCTGATTTGAGCTCAGTGTTTCAGTAGCTGTAACTGACTGATCAACGTTATCCAGAACACCCTCAAGGCTAACCGTTTGATCTGCGTTGTCGCTCTGGTCGAATACAGCGTCGTCATCCGTAAAAATTGGGTTAGCATTTTCGGCAAGTGCGCTCAGAGAAACATCGACACCATCCCCATCGTCCTGCACGACCTCTGCAGCCTGAGGCAGGAGCTCTGCACCTAGATTTATTGCTACTCCATCAGCGCCCAGTATCTGATTGTCCGCGGGCTCAAATAGCTCAGCAACAGTTTCGCCTGATGCATCACTTTCCACAGAATTACCTTCTGGTGTTGCAACCGCCACATTACTCAGGTCGACCTGAGAATTATCAGTGCCAGCCGTTGTAACAGTCTCTTCATTAAAAACTACCTGCCCGGATTGAGTTGCAAGCTCAGTTGACAGATCCAGTTCAACCCCGGCCAGTGGATCGTTTTCTCGATCGACAACAGCAGATACTCCGACTCCAGTGGTCGGTTCGATCGGTTGAATAACAGCGGGCTCGGAAATCACCAATTCACTTTGCTGGTTGGCAAACACAGGAGGATCGAGTAGTACCGTGTATTCACGTGTTAGACGCCCCCCTTGAGGAGAATCCACTTCCAGCAGGAAGCTTAGAAACGGCTCAACGATCGGGTCGCTGCTGATGACCTTGACTACCGGCACACCATCCGGCCTTTGCTCTACGCCAAACCGCAGGGTGGACAACACGCCTGGACGCTGCAAACCCGCTCTGGCGAACGCTTCTTCCGTTGCCAGGCGCACATTGAGCTCATCCAGCTCGCCAGGGACAAAAGAAACGATGCTGATTTCGGCATCGAGCGCCTGGTTAAGCGCAGAATACATTTCAATTTCACCCAGGCCCAGGGCATGTGTGTTGGCAGAAATTGTTGCCAGACTCAGACTGACAGCAGCTGCAATGACTAGTTTACGCACGTTTTCTCGATCTCTTGTTTTTACGCTCAAGGCTTTGTCAGATCAGGATTGCAGGGTGTTCTGCTGGGTTGAAGCACGCAAATGGGCGCGCCAAATGATACAAACCAAAGATTCTCTGTTACACCTGAAACGAATTGGCACTAAGTTCTTCTAATAATCGCTCAACGACCGCCTCCAGCACCCTCTCAGGCACTCCAGACTCCCTGTCAAACTTTCGTCCCCTATTGATATAGTACGAGCAATGCGATTAGGCAACTGGAGACAGCAACAATTAATTGCCATCAAGCGATAGTAATTTTTAAAAGCCTGGTCCAAAGAACCTGATTTCCGCGATTATTAATGGTACCGCCTTAAGGTACCGCGCGTTAACCCTGCAGAGCCTGACTGTGCGGTAGAACACAAACATTTTAAAATTACTTAACAATTTCTGCCCTGAAACAGTGCCCGAGCAGAAATAGAACTCAATATCAGGCCTTGCTAGCCAGCAAACGTATCATTCGGCGCAATGGTTCGGCGGCACCCCACAATAATTGATCCCCCACTGTAAACGCCGACAAGTATTCCGGACCGATGTTAAGTTTACGTAATCGCCCCACCGGAGTTTTCAGCGTCCCGCTGACTGCCGCAGGTGATAACCGTGTAACAGAATCTTCACGATTATTCGGCACGACTTCAACCCAGTCATTGCCTGCTGCCAAAATCTGTTCTATCTCCGGGAGAGGGATATCTTTTTTGAGCTTGATGGTTAGCGCCTGAGAATGACAGCGCATCGCACCGATTCGAACGCAGATACCGTCAATCGGAATTAAATTTGAATCATCACGTCCCAATATTTTATTGGTCTCGACTTGCGCCTTCCACTCTTCGCGGCTTTGACCATTGCCCAAATCTGAATCAATCCAGGTGATCAGACTACCAGCCAGTGCTGCGCCACATTCAGTGGTAGGTAGCTCAGCGGATCTCAAGGCGTTGGTGATGTCGCTATCTATATCGATAATAGAACTGTCCGCTTTCGCAAGTGACTGCTCCACCGAACCGTTCAACACCCCCATTTGGGAAATCAGTTCTCGCATACTCCGGGCACCACCACCGGAAGCCGCCTGATAAGTCATGGCTGTAATCCACTCAACAAGACCTTCACGGAACAAACCGGCCAATGACATCATCATTAGACTCACGGTGCAATTGCCGCCAATAAAGTCTTTTTTACCTTCTGCCAGGGCTTGATTAATCACATTCAAATTAACAGGCTCTAGAATGATTGTGCTGTCATCAGCAGTTCGAAGTGCTGATGCGGCGTCGATCCAGTACCCGTTCCACCCTTGCTCTCTGAGCGCTCCATGAACATCGCGGGTGTAGTCACCACCCTGGCAGGTAATAATTGCTTCCTGCTCACTCAGAGCATCGATGTCGTGCGCGCTAATGAGTAAGGTCTCGCCCTGCCCGATATCCGGTCCAGCCTGACCACCTTGAGAGGTAGAAAAAAAGCTCGCCTCAATGTGCTTAAAATCACCCTCTTCCCGCATGCGTTGCATTAACACAGAACCAACCATCCCGCGCCAGCCAACGATTCCAACTTTCATTTTGATTTAGTTTCCTGAATTACCGGTGGCCCTGAAATATTAGCAACTTGCAAAACACACGGGCCTCACAGCTTTTATATAAGATTTATCGGGGACTGTCAGCTGATCCGCAACCGCAACAACAGCCAAGCACCAGTTTATCACGTTCACATAACCAACAGAAATGAGAAATATTTTCGCAATCGCCAACTCTAATTTCACACGTGTAAACAGTGTTGCAGATACGGTATGAAATGTAACTTGTTCATACAGTATCAATTTGACCGAGATTGCCCTAAACACTACTATCATAGAGCAGGAGGGCTCAGACAGTAGCAAATAGGTGGAATACTTACAGTATTCATACGCAATGGTTAATGAGTTTTTTGATGTTATACCAGTATCAGTAAAACGGAGCCAATGTGTTTTGGATATAAATAATTTAAAAGCTTTTATCGCGGTCGCTGACAAGCGATCATTCTCCCGATCCGCAGAATCCCTTCAATTGACACAACCCGCTGTAAGCAAGCGGATTGCAGCTTTGGAGTCAGAACTTTCCGCCAGACTATTTGATCGTATTGGACGCACTGTTCACCTAACCGAGGCAGGCAATGTACTGCTTCCTTCCGCGCGTCAAATTAGTGCTGAACTCGCTCGCATTGAAGATGTCATTTGCAATCTTGGCCAAAGCGTCAGCGGCAAACTTAGCATTGGCACGAGCCCTCATATTGGGGTGCATCATTTGGCCAATGTACTTAAACACTTTCGCAGCAACTACCCCTCAGTTGATTTGGACATCCATTTTGATAATTCCATAAGCACCATGGCTTCGGTTGAAGAAGGTATTTTTGAAATGGCACTATGCGCCATACACGGATCGATTTCACCCAAGCTTCACGAAATAGAAATCTGGAGCGAAAAACTTCAAGTTGTTGTGGCACCAGACCATCCACTGGTCACCGATGAAACAGCAAGCTTCGAACTGCTAATGAAATGCCCGGCGGTGTTACCAAACCCTCCATCTGCATTCAGAGCGGTTATTGATCAGGCACTCTCTACCCAGGACGCTAAAGCCAGCGTATCGCTGGGTGCAAGCGATCTTGAAACACTCAAAATGATGATTTCGATCGGCCTGGGCTGGGGTTGTCTGCCAGAAAAACTGATCGACGATTCACTGGTCGTATTAGACATACCTGAACTAAAAATCAGCCAAAAAATATCTCTGGTCAGACATCAGGACAGAACACTCTCGCGCGCAGCTCAAGCATTTATCGATACGCTACCAGCGGCCAAGGTTGTACCAAGTAAAGACTACGCTCTGGCGAGCGCAGGAGCCTAATGTAACTGCCGGGCCCCGCTTAACGCGATGCCGAATAATTTTGCGCTCTGTCTCTCAGGCAATGATCCATAAGCACCAGAGCCATCATTGCTTCGGCAATGGGCGTGGCCCGTATACCGACACAGGGATCGTGTCGCCCGGTAGTGACCACCTCAACGCTATTGTTGTCGGTATCCACGCTCTGCCCGGGCAATCGCAGGCTGGAGGTAGGTTTTAGCGCGATTGACGCCACTACATCCTGTCCCGAACTTATGCCACCTAACACGCCACCAGCATTGTTCGATAAAAACCCTTCGGGGGTGATCTCATCACGATGTTCGCTTCCGCGCTGCGCGATACTGTCAAAACCAGCCCCGATCTCAACACCTTTAACAGCACCAATGCTCATCATCGCGTGCGCAATATCTGCATCAAGCCGATCGAAAATCGGCTCGCCCCAGCCCACAGGAACCCCGCTGGCCTCCACGACTACCCTGGCACCTGCCGAGTCACCCTCTTTGGTCAGCGCCTGCATATAATCTTCAAGCGCAGGGACCTGATCTGCATTGGGCCAAAAAAACGGGTTGTTTCCGACGGCATCCCAACTGAATTTCGAGTCAGTAAGCTCTATTGTTCCCAGTTGCGACAGGTAACCGCGAATCGACACACCGTACCTGGTCGCCAGATATTTTTTCGCCACACCGGCAGCGGCAACACGCATTGCGGTCTCACGCGCGGAAGATCTTCCACCGCCACGGTAATCACGAATGCCATATTTTTTTTGATAAGTGAAGTCTGCGTGCGCGGGTCGAAACACATCTTTTATCTTGCTGTAATCTTTCGAACGCTGATCAGTATTTTCAATCAGCAACCCAATGGGTGTGCCAGTGGTTACCCCCTCGAACGTGCCGGATAAAATTCGCACGACATCATCTTCGCGACGCTGCGTCGTAAACCGGGATTGTCCGGGCTTGCGGCGATCAAGGTCTCCCTGCAGATCATCTTCCGATAACTCGAGACCCGGCGGACACCCGTCAATGATGGCACCAATTGCCTCCCCGTGACTCTCACCAAACGTGGTAACGGTAAACAGTTTGCCAAAAGTATTACCAGACATTGAGCCTCAACTATGAAAGAAAACGGTATTGTATCTGCAATGGGCACAGAAATATCAGAACAATTGCTTGTCGCCCTCACACTCATATTTTTTGTCACGGAAAAATGAATTTTGACCAGCGAGAACACCGAACAAAAGCACATTGGCAGCATAATGATCATCGGCATGTGGGTCGTCGGTTTAGCACTGGCGGTTCTGCTGGCTAATAACTGGCTGGAACGAAGCCGCAACCCCAACAATGCCGTAGTCACCTCAGTAGAGGACGGGAAACGCAGCATTACCCTGAAACGCAGCACCGGTGGGCACTATTTGGTCACTGGCACAATCAATGACGCAAAGATCGATTTTCTCGTCGATACCGGCGCATCGTCTGTCAGCATTCCCGCCGCTTTTGCCGATAAGATTGGCCTTCAGCGCGGTGCCGAATTTTCGATCATTACCGCCAACGGTATCGGCAAAGCCTACAAGACCAAAATCAAAGCCCTTCGCCTTGGTGATCTGGAAGTGCGCAATGCCACCGCGCACATCAACCCAGGACTCAGTGGTGAAGTTCTATTGGGTATGAGCGTGCTTAAAAACTATGAACTGATTCAACGAGGCGACACGCTCACTATTCGTGAACCTTAGCCACGGCGAACGGAGCGTTATCACGCAACTAACGGGACATTCCTTCGGAGGCCTTCATTGCTAAAAATGACCAACGGAAGATCAAGAGAGATGTCGTCGTTTTTGTGAAACAGGCTAAGCCGAATTAATTTTCGGTGGCGATCGACGGTTCGGGTAACAGGTTGTGCAAATCTCGCACAAGGTTCCGTTACAACCGCGCGCAGTGCAATACTCTCTGCCGTAGAAAATAATTTGTAAATGCAGCTTGTTCCAGGAATCCCGCTTGAACAGCTTCTTCAAATCGGTTTCGGTCTGCACGACGTTTTTACCTTTGCTCAAACCCCAGCGCTGAGCCAAACGATGAATATGCGTATCAACCGGAAATGCAGGCACCCCGAACGCCTGGCTCATAACAACTGAAGCCGTTTTATGTCCCACGCCCGGCAACGCTTCCAGCGCTTCAAAAGACACTGGTACATCACCATTATGTTCTTTCACCAATATCTTTGAGAGTTCAACAATCGCCTGGGATTTACGCGGTGAGAGACCACACGGTTTGATAATTTTTTCTACCGCCGCCGGTGTTTTCTTTGCCATGGTGTGTGGGTTATCTGCAAGTTCAAACAGCGCTGGTGTGACTTTATTAACGCGCTCGTCAGTGCACTGCGCAGATAACAATACAGCTACCAATAGAGTATATGGATCCGCATGATCAAGCGGAATTGGAGTGACGGGATACAACTCATTAAGCCGCCTTTCAATGTAGTCCGCGCGTTGTTGTTTTAGCATGGTGTAAACTTTAGCGGTAAGTATTAGCACTAATTAGTGCCCATCCAGAAACAGGGGCGTAGCGAGAATCACTGAAGTGCGTGAGATTTTACCGACTACATGTGGGCGTTTAGTCACTCTAAATAACTACATGTAGTCAGTGAAAGATCGGTGCATTCAGTGGTTCGAAGTAGCGCTTGTTTCTGGATGGGCACTAATTACTCATGAGCAACCGGACGGTAATTCACCATGAGAAAGAAGCAACATGGTAGGGGGTACATCAGGGATCTGCAACCAGGGCGATTACGCCCCGGACAAGCGGTGCGCCGTTTCGCTTCCAGGATATTCCTGCCGGGGGCCTTCATTTTTGAAAATGATCAAAACAAACAGACTGATCAAGAACCTGGATTCGCACGCCCCACAGTGACCACAATTGAAGTTTGTCGGGTGTGAGCAGTGAAGTAGGAGAGGTACCCGAATAAACTATGCGCCTTGAGATGATGGATTCTCATTTTATTTTACGAGAGCAGGCCCCTTCCATGTCGCGTTCTCGTTACGCCGACATCCGGACCAACGTAGTCACCTGCAATGTAAGCGGACTACTCGCAGCCATAGCTCAGCACTCGTAAACAAAAAGTTACACCGACGCATTTCGACTTCTTGAAACTACAGATAAGCATTACACCATTTGGGGATTTAACAACGGAGTCTGAGCCAAATTTCCCGGTTGGCAGATCAACTATTTTTACGTTTCAAGCACGCCGGAACACAATGTAAACGAAAGTTTTCATTTGCCAGGTCTCACGGGGTCTAATCATTGCCCTAAAATACTGGAAATCAACTAGTCTTTTGATTCATACTTCATCGAACTTCCGTACCCGTACCGATTCCCTCCCAGCCTGATACCCGATTTAATGACACTTTTAGTTATCCAGAGCGGCGTTCAACGCAGCCACATCAATTTAATGCGACAAACCCCATGCTAATCTGTCTTTTTGCCGCTTTCCTTTTTTTCGTGGTCCGCCAGCCTGCGAACGACAATCAGGAGCATCCCAAAGTTGCTCGCCCGGCTGCAACACATTTGTTGCACTCAGTCCCCGGTCATAATCCAGCATCACTGCCATTAGCTGATTTCGACTCCCGGGAAGGTCGCCAGGCCGCCTAGCCTTGCCTGCATTATTCGTGTGCAACCTTTGTGGTGCCTGTGTTGACAAAAAATCTGCCCTAAATTTCACGCTCTGGCTACCCCTTGTTCTCTGACAGAGGCCCTGGCCAAATCCGCTTTATTCCCGGCACGATTCAAAATCAAGCCACCACTGCTTCATAGGCCACTCGCTGCGATGGCTCCGAGAACCCTATCACTTCAATTTCATTCAGTAACGCCTTTGCCTCTGCGCGATGCCCGGCTTTAAATGCCGCATCAACCAGTATCTGAAAAAACACATCCTGCTGTGCGTGACTGCCGCCCATTTGCCAGAATGCATGGCGAGCGGGCATCATTGCAGTGAAGGCCGCCTGGTAGTCACCGCGGCGGTGCGCGACAGCCCCGACAGCAGCAGGGATTGCTGCATCGGCATAGCGTGAAGCAAGCGAGTGGCTTTCGGTATTTGCAAATTTCCGCATATATTCGAGCAGCGCATCGCAATCTTCAAACTGCCCAACCGCGGCCAGAATGATCGCAAAATGCGCACTCGTAAAAGGACTCGACATGTCACTGATTCGTGGGTGTGCGAGTTCCGCCATTTCATGCCATCTGTTGCCAACGTCAACACCCGCATGTTCAAGGCGCCACAGCATCGATGCTCCATTTTGCATATCAATGTACAGATCCGGTATCGCCTGCATCAGTGACTCATCGAGATTGCGCACCCAGCGATCATACCCATCCAACACTGCATCAAACTGCTTTTGTTCCAGATAAAATAAACACTGATGCCACCAGATATGAAACTTCATCTGATTAGTGTCCTGCCAGTGATCCTGCAAACCCTGTAACCAGTCGACTCCCTCTGCATGGCGTCCCTGCATAAAAAGCACATGTGCAACCGCATGCGCCCCCCACACATTGTGTTTATCCAATGCCACACCTTCACGGCCACACGCTTCTGCCAATACGTATTGTCCTGCTTCTTCAAGATCAAAGGCACGCACACTTAGATAGTCTGCATACCCTGAAATTTCCCGGTTCCAGCTGCTATGCACTTTTTGCGAAAGTTGCAGAGATTGTTTCATATCTCCGAGCCAAAAAAGCTCACCTTGCGCTAAAACAAGAGTCAATAAGTCTGTGGGATCTTCATTGAGTATTTTTTCATAACACCCCACCAATCCGTACAAGTCACCGGCAACAGCGCTCTCAAGTGCGGCGACGTACATTCTTTCCCGCTCCGTGGTCGGTGTGTGGCACTGCTGAGCAGTGGCCAGTGTTGCTGCCGTGTTTGCCCTCAAATTACTGTTGCGAGCGCCGTGTAACATCAATCCAAATACGGCCTGAGTAAATGCGCAATCGGGATCTGCCTGCAGCGATTTCTGCAGTAGTGGAACCACATCAATTTTTCTCTGAATAAATTTTTCTATCGCATCACTACAGGCAATGGCTGCTGACTGATTATCAGTAGTGATTATGTGGCCTCTGACATCTGTATACACTGTTCTTCCTGTTTTCCAAAGTAAACCAATCAATGGCCAACACCCATTGAAACTTAGTTTTGATTACGTCGTTTCTGCCTCTGTCATCCGCCAGTGGCCCAACCGAAACAAATACCAGGTACATGCGGCATTGCAAATAGCGGCGAGCAGCATCACCCACCAGATAATGATTAGCTTTCCGCTAAAATAATAAGCGACCAAAAACAGCAACGGAAATTCCACCCCTATAAAAGCAACTATAGCAACCAGCAACAAAGGCCGGTTCCTCCCTGCACCTTCGAACGCACCGTTATAAACGTAATAGACACTGTAAACCACAATCACCAGCCCCATCACTCGCAGGTAGAGCGCGCCGGTTGCGATTGACCGTGGATTACTGCTAAAAAAACTGATTATTTCGTGAGCAAAAATCAATACGGGCGAATACAACACCAAGGTTGTCAAGCCAGCAAGCAAGGCAAATCTTGATAACTCACTTTGTATCGTGCCAAACCGCCCGGCCCCAATGGTTCGACCTACCGCTACCGCAGCCCCTAGTGACACACCGAAAATTCCCATGCCATAGAAACCAAAGATTCTTAGTCCGATGGCAAATCCGTCACTGACTTCCACCGAATGCTGCGACACTATTGCAGTGATAAACGCACGCTCAAGATTCATCAACAACACTACACCGGCAATCGGCAAGCCTATAAACAGAAAATCACGATATAACGCGGGCTCCCAATGCATAGAATTAAACGATAACTTCAGACCAACGTGGTTGCATGCCACCAGGACGATAGCCACTGCCATCACAGAAAATTCAGTGATGACCGTTGCCCATGCTGCACCGGCAATACCCAGTGCATTCACACCCAAACCACCAAAAATCAACCAGGGTGTCAATGCGGCATTAATCACCAGCGCAGCAATAGCTATCACGGCAGTATGTTTTTCAGACCCGATGATTCGCAATACCGTAAGCGCAGTAGCACCCACCGGCACCAAAACAAGCGACAACCAGATCACCCGGCTGTATCGTAAAACATAGACTCTGATCTCGGGATCATCGGTATACCAATGACTGCCGTAACTGATCAAAAGCATAAAAACACAAGCCATGCCCAGGCCAAAAACCAGCTTTAAACACAAGGCATTTAGAATCAGCGTTGCGGTACGATCCTTATTACCGGTTCCCATCGCTTGAGACAATAACGCCACACTACTAACACCAATGACTTCATTTAGCGTTAACACAATTAAAAAGATGGCGGACACCACCGCAATTGCCGTAGGTGCCCCCGCACCCAGACGAGACACCCAAAAAATATCAATCAATTGTGAGGAATAGGCTATTGCGTAACTGATTGCAGAGAATGCTGAGATTCTGGCTGCCAGGCGTTGAAATTCGGATTTAATCACGCTCCGAATATATCAGACAACCGCAGCGGGTAGTGTGCGGGTCTTTATTAAAGACCCCGCAGAGAAATGACCCGACAGTCATCAATAATTGACGCTACTGGTTATGAACTTTTACGGCTGGATTCAGCATTCACTTGTCGATGCATTTTCGCATACAACGATGTTACAGTCCGACTGGTGGTCGTTTCAAACAACGCAGGCACAAACGCATGAACCATAGCAGCGCCACTGGCCCCTAAAAGACGAAGCGAAAATCCCGTAGCAAATAAAAAATGCTGCAGGTAGGTTTGCCCTACACCACGCGGATGCTCATAGAAGGATCGAAAGAACGTTTTAACAGGACGGGCCTGGCGTTGTACCTGAGACTGGTCTATCACTGGTGTCACTCCTAGGGTAGTAGTCAACAAATGTATCCTCTCCACAACCCATTTATTTCCCAATTTACCTAGATATTTGCTTGTTTTTTGGGATATATTCCCATCAATGAGCAATAATATTGACGATATAGACCGTAAAATACTCAGCCGTCTACAAAATGACTGCTCGATAAGCATCGATTTGCTGGCAGAACAAGTACATCTGTCACGCAACGCCTGCTGGCGCCGCGTTAAATTAATGGAGAGCCGTGGCCTTATCATCAAACGTGTCGCCCTGCTTGATCCACAACAGCTAAGCCTGGATCTACAGGTGCTCGTGTTGATCAAAACCGGTGAGCACAACCCCTCATGGCTTAAGAAATTCAGACAAATTATCGCTAACACACCTGAAATTATGGGTGCGCACCGAATGACCGGTGATTTGGATTATGTACTGAAGGTACGCGTCGCCAGCGTTAAGGACTACGACCGGTTCTATCAAGAGTTGATCAGACAAATTCCAATTGCAGACATATCTGCAAGCTTTGTGATGGAAGACATTAAGGACACCACAGCATTGCCGGT
>CAZNOB010000043.1:0-20382 GCA_964574535.1 uncultured Granulosicoccaceae bacterium
ACCGACACCGCGACCAACAGAACCGGCTGCGTCACCCGCTGCACCGACAGCACCACGAACCGCATCAGTAGCACCATCAGCAATGTTACCTACACCACGACCAACGGAACCCGCTGCGTTGCGTGCTGCATCAGTTGCACCTTGAGCAGCGTTACCGACACCACGACCGACAGAGCCTGCAGCGTCAGCAGCAAGATCAACGGCACCCCCGGCAGCATTGGAAGCACGAGCCCCCAAACCTGCAGCAGCTGCTGCTGCTACTCCAGCTGCGCCGGCGGCAACTTTACCGCCCGAGAATCCACCACCCGTGCCTGCAGAGCCACCAAGTCCGGCTGATTCAAGATGACCCATGAGTCCCTGTGGAAGGGCGGAAGAGATATTACTGCCCTGGCTTTTCAGCATACTGGCCAAACCCGTTGCATTGAGTCCGTCAGCGCTGGATTGGCGTTTCAGGACGCCCATTACCATAGGTGTAAGCATCCCCAGCAGTGAGCCAGAAGAGCCTTTGCCCATACCGGTAAAACCTGACAGGCCGCTGATCATGCCGGTGACGCCCTGATTACCCATCAGTGAGCCCAGCCCTCGTGTACCTGATTCAATCAGCGAAGACGATTGGTTACCGCCAATCATTGAGCCGATGTTGTCCATCAGGCTGTCGTCCTGGTTGTTGACAAGATCAAAGAGAGTGTCTGCGTTTTCCGGATCCTGTGCCGCATTGCCGATGCCGGCAAGCAGGGCCGGGACCGCGCCATCGACGGCAGATCGTGTTTTGTCCGGGCTCTCGCCAAGCAGTCCGCCGATTTGACCGACGAGTTGGTCACTGATTTGACCTTTGACTGCATCCATTAAATTAAATGACATAGTTACTCCTGGAGGTTGTGGCTGTGCATGAATGTGCCATCAGTTTAAGCTGACAATCCGCACTATGCGAAATTTTGACACTGTACTTAACAAATCAGGCTGAGGGCTGGAAGAGCCCACGGAATAACGGAAATAGTATCAGAAACCAACGATTGTTGCGGAGGGAGAAACTGTAAAAAAACGATTCATACAAACAACTTAGTTCTTTATTTACAGTAGTTTTGAGCCTGGTACGCCGGGGCCTTATCGAATTCAGACTAGTAGGTTTCTCATACCGTTGTTGAATGGGGCGAGGGAAGGGGGTTAACCGAGGTTGGAATGCTGCTGTGAAATGACCGCTTGTTCGAAAGCTGTTGGATTAAGCGGTTTAAAAAAACGATAACCCTGACCGTAGTGACAGTCGATTTCTCTTAGGCGGCTGGCTTGTGAATCGCTATCGATCCCCTCTGCCACGACGGTCAGGCCAATGGCTTTAGCAATATGTATTGCACTGTCGACAATCGCCGCGTCTCTTTTATCGCGGGTCATTTCGCGAATGAAGGTTTGATCGATTTTTATTGTGGACGCGGGCATATCTTTTAAATACTGCAATGAAGAATAGCCAGTGCCAAAGTCATCAAGAGAGATACCAAACCCAAGGTTTCGGAGCAGCGCAAGTTGCTTGCGACCTGCTTCCAGATGCTTGATAGCCACTGTCTCAGTGAGTTCCAGTGAGATGTCTCCCGGTGTGACAGCAAACTCCTGCGCCATGGCAACAATCTTTTCAGGAAAATCCGGAGCCTCTAGCTGAATTGCCGATACATTGACTGAAACAAACAGGCTGCGGCCTGGTAACTGTTCATTCCATAGTTGCAGTTGTTGGAAGCTTTTGCGCAGCACCCAGGAGCCTACCTCGTGGATTTCACCATACATCTCCAGGGTTGGGACAAGCTCTGAGGTTTGCAGGTTAGCTGGTGTTTTTGCCGTCCATCGCAGCAGGCACTCGCATCCCATGATTATGCCGTTGCTCAGCGATACAATAGGTTGATAGACAAGTTCGAAAATATCATCGAAGTTCGACTCTTTAATCACATTGACAATTTCACGCTGTCGCGATAGAGCGTTTTGTGCGTTTTCGGAAAATAGAAATATAGAACCGCGACGATTTTGCTTTGCCTGCAAAAGAGCCTGTTCACTGAGTTTAAAAAGTTCTCCGAGATCCAGTGAATTTACTTCCTGTACAGCCGCTCCTACAGAGCACGTAACGTTGATGCTGCTGCCCCTGAAAGGAATTGCCATGGCGACAACGTGCTGTATTCGATGAATGATGGATTCTGCGGTTTTTGGGGCCACCAGGCCGCACAAAACAATGGCAAAGTGATCCGAGTTCATCCGACCCATCTGATCATCGCTGCGTAATTCACCGCCAATTCTGGTCGCAACGTGTTTGAGAACGGTATCACCGGCAAAGTAGCCGAACACATCATTGATTTGCTGGAAGTGATCGATATCCAGCATCGCCAGTGCGATGAATTCCCCGTCAGTAGAATTTTTGCGCTGGAAGTCTGATAGGAAAGTAGTGATAGCTTTTCTATTGGCCGTGCCAGTAAGCGGGTCGGTGAGTGAGAGGATGTCGAGTTCTTCGCGAACCTCCTTTGTCTCGGCCTCGGTCGCCTTTTGGCGTTCCAGCAGTGGCAGGAATATCCAGAGGTGGTATGCCAGTAACAGGAAAAGTGCCCCTGTCAGTGCCAGCAGCAATACTGGTACCAGCCACTCGGTACGGATGTTAGTGTCGTGTTCAATATCGGCGATAACACGATCCAGCCCGTTATAGAATGTGCTGTCAGCCTGTAATTCCAGGGCATGCGCCAGGTCACTTGCTGATAATTGATTGTCTGATATCAGCTCATCGATTTTGTTCAGTCTTTTGCTTAGCGAGTACGGTGCATTTTGGTATAGCGTCAGGATGTCCGGGTGGCTGTCCAGAAAATGCTTAAATCTTTTTGCGTCTCGAACCTGTACTTTTCTGAGAGTGGTTTTCAGTTGCTCAATGCGAGCGACGGCCTGAGCGTTGTCGGGTTGTTCGACCAATGTATTCACGGTGGATTGCAGTAAATTCACAGCCGTTTTCTGTTGGCTTGCCAGTTCTATCTGCAGGCGATGGTTTTCGTTGCTTTGCCATAGTTTCCAAAGCATCAACGCGCTTGCCAGAATAGTGACTGACATCGCGATCAGCAATAACTGGTGTCTGCCCTTGAATCTGTCAGTCTTCATGGTAACTGACTTATGCACACTGGCTGGGTGGAAGGTTTGTCATTGGCCAAGTTGCTTGCGCCAGGCGGCTGTTTTTTGCTCGCGTGTCATCGTAGCCATAGCCGGGCTGGTCGATGGCAGGGAGACCAGCTCAATATTATCCGGCAGATCTGAAGTGACGTGTTTGCGAAACAGTTGCTCAGCGGTTTTTCCGTTAAAGCCAATTCGTTTAAGGCTTGTGTGCTTGCGAAAAAACTGCCTGAAGTCGTTGCACACCACGCTGCTGCGTTCAATTTTAGAATCCAGACTGCCGGGCCTGATGCAGTGTTTTAAGACATCCCAGAGAGCGATTTTTGAGTTAAGTATCAAGTTTATTCTCTCGTCGTAGTGCTCTGGCACGTTTTCACTATCGTCATGCAAGGATGCCATGATGAACCAAAAAGCGTTTTGCGGGTGAGCGTAATAGCGTTGCGCCTCGAGTGAGGCGACACCAGGCATAGAGCCTAAAATTAATACGGTAGCATCAGCACGGCTAACTGGCGCAAATGCTGTCAGTGGGGTGGCGGTGCTTGACATTAATTTTCATGATCCGTTACTGGTTTGGTCCCCTTTGCTAAGACGGCGAAAATAATCTGCACTGCGGCGGTCGTACCCCTTGGGAGTTGAGCTTCGTTTTCCGGTTCTGACGCCACTGATCCCCTGACTCTCGTTGTAAACCTTTAGCTCCAGTTGTTCCAGCTGCCGAAGCAGCAGGCGAACCTCGGCGTCTATAATTTGATCGTTTTCACTACTACTATCGGTCTCACGCAGACGGCGTGCCAAATCTGTGAATTCCTCTACCGTAGCTGTTGACAGCCCTTCGATATCACCATTGCCGAGTTGTTCAAGCTCTTCGGTTGCCTGTCTGATCAATTGGGTATCGCTAATTTGCTGGCTCGGGCTCCTGACAATACCCGAATTCGCACTCTGTTCGGTGGCAGAATTTCCCGAGCTTTGTCCTGATTGGCCTTGCTGTAGGCGATCTGACGGTTGCTCACCGCCCTGTTGCTCGCTGTTTTGCTGTGAATTGCTCTGCTGATCCGTTGGCGATTCTTCCGTGCCGGCTCGGCTTGCATCGAGTCTTTGCAGCCCTCTGTTGCGGTTCTGCTGATCGCCACGTGCCCGGTTAAGTGCTTCAGTAAGTGCTTGTCTGGATTCTCGAAGGGAGCGTGTAGCATCGGCTGCAGTGATTGTTTGTTCGACCGGTTGTTGGGCTTCATCGCTCGCCAGTTCACTGGCATCTGATAGATCATTTTGCAGGTTTCTCAGTGCTTCGGTGATGCGCGGCTCGCGCAGTGATGCCTGGGGTGCCATGCCGTCGTCAATCAAATCACCGGAAATACCCATGAGTTCAGCGGCTTTGTTGCGGTCGAGTTCGTCAAGGGCTTGTTGCAGTCGTTCAGCGGTTTGCGGTGCTTGTTCGTCAAAGCGTTTGATTGCGTCAGCGATATCTTGTTGTACGGCTTCGAGTTGTCGTTGCATGGCGCGTTTTTGGTCGGCCAATTCCTCGCTGCGCAATGGTGAGAGGCCGTTGTCAAAGAGGTTTTGGGCGCGTGCCTCGATGGATCGTTGCAGCGCTTCGCGCAGCTCCTGGGCTGTCTCTGTTTGCTGACGCATCAAATCGCGTACCTGGTCGCTGGCGTCTGCCAGTTGTGACTGCAAACGCTGCTGGCGAGCTTGCTCAATGTTGTCGAGCGATTGCTGAAGTCTCTCACTGGCAGCCTGCATAGCCTGACTTTGTTCCTGTGCAGATGTACTATTCTGATCGGCGTTTTCCAGCTCACGCAGTGCCTGTTCCAGGTTTTGCAACGCTTCCTGTGTTTCACTGGATTCGCTTTGTCCGCCGCCACTGCTTTGCGCCTGCGACTGGCTTTGAGACTGATTTTGCGATTGGCTTTGCGAATCGTTTGGCTGTGACTCGCCTTGCTGTGAATCGCTTTGGCTGGATTGAGACTGGCTTTGCTGAGCCTGTTGGTCGCTGCTGGCCTGTTCTCGCTGCAGCTGTTCCAGTTCGCGTTTGAGTTCTTCCAGCTCGCGTCGCAGTTTTTCCTGTTCCCAACGGTCGGCCGAAGTGAGTTCGTTTTTCTCGGCGCTGGATCTGGCTAGTTCCTGTTGTCGACGCGCCAGATCTTTTAGTTTATCGAAGGCATCGTCCTGTGACTGATCAGGCGAGCCACCCTGTGGGGCGGAGTCCGGAGTTTCATACTGGTTTTTCGCTAAATCCATCTCCAGTTCATAGATCTCAGCCATGTCGCGGCCAGCATTATTGCCACCGCCGTTACCATTGCCTTGATTCTGATTGATGGTGATGTCATTGAAAAGTAACTCGCCGCGTCTCAGAAACTGTAATGCCTGTTGCTGATGTTGTACGGCTTCCTGAAGGGACATGGCGCTGAGTTGGTCAGCTGACGGGCGCATCGCCTCAGCGGCTTTGCGAATGTATTCGACAAACTGTGCCACTTTGGGGTCATTGTTCGACAGTTGTCTGGCCTCTGCACGCTGTGCGAGTGTTTCGGCCTGATCGGCAAGTGTGTTCTGGAGTTCGGCAAGTAATTCTGCGTTATCTTTTACGACTGAATCAGATGCTTGTCGTCGGGGCAACGCAAAGCCTATACCTCGAGTACGCAGTCCGTTACCGGAAATGCCAATGCTGCCTCCGCCACCGCTGCCTGTGGCTGTGCCGCTCCCCGAGCCTGCAATTGCAGCATTTTGATCTCGAATCAGGTTCCAGGTGGCGACGAGGATTTCTTTCTGGCGCTGTGAAATTTCACCGGGAGGTGGCTCTTGCTGGCCGCCACCACCGCCACCACCAGCTTGTTGTGACTGGGTGAAGCGACGTTCAAACGGTTTTACATCGATAAACTGAATATCCGTCGAGACGGTTTGTTCGCGGTCTTTTGCCTCGGCGTAGTAGGTGACCAGGTCGCCGGGCAGCAGTGCTCCACCGAGTTCGTTTTTGAATTCCTCGAGCATAAAGGTGTGACGATACCCATCGGCATCATCAAGCGGTTGTGCAGACCAGTCACCACCATTGACCGAATAGTGCAGGATGACTTCCCTGATTTCAAAATCATCTTCCGCAGTTGCGGCAACGGTGACTTCTTCAATGGATGTAGCGCTCCAGTCTCCACCTGGCTTACTGAACGAGATGGTGGGCTTTGCGTCTTCGGTGACAAAAATGTTAATTACATCTGTGAGCATAATCCGGTCGTCACCCAGTAGTTCAGCAAGCTGGTACTCGCCGTCTGTATTGCCGACGGTAAATTCTGCGGTGTAACTGGTGGCGGTGACCGGTGTCAGTTTGCTGGCTACTTTGTTCAGTAGTAGTTCGCCGTGCTGTAGTGGTTTATCTGTTTCAATTAATAACTCTACGACGGTGCCTTCCACGGCAGCAACTTCGCCGCCATCAGCAATCACGTGCGGTTCTCTGCCTGTCCATGGCGGGAAGGTGTAAGTCAGTTGAATATTTTCAACTTTTGGAGGAATAACGACTTCGACGGTGTAGCTGTCACTCTTTGTGAATGCCGAAGACACATAATATTCCAACGGGTCGCTGACACCGTACAGAGTAAAATTGAATTCACCGGTTTGCGGGCGATTCATTTCAACCACTTCCCATTCGCCAAAATGACTGGCAGCAGGCTGATCCAGGTTGCCTTCCTGCGAGTTGCCGAAGAGTTGTTTTCTAATATGCAGTTGAGCCAGGTCTGATTCGAAGCCGGTAGTGCTGGCTGTAACTACGAGGCTGTCACCCAGCCGAATTTTCGTATCACCGGGAGTCACGGCCAGTGATCTTTCAGGGAGTATGTCTGTCTTATACCAGCCGAACCACAGGTGCTGCAGACCGGCACGCCATTCTGTAGGCAAGGCGGTAAACAGCCATGCAGCAAGTGCCAGCATACCTGCCGTGGCAAACATGGGACCGACAATCTCAGAAGTTGGCAGCAGTGTTTTTACCGGAGTTCGGGCAGCAGTTCTTGATGCGTCTTTTGCCAGCAGGCTGACAAACGGTGAACGAACTTCACGTCGTTTTAAGTCGATATAAGTTTCGACGCGACCATCGAATGCCGGTACGGATGCCTCGATTTGAGTGGCGCCGTCGTTTTCATTGAGCGTTTTCCGAGGCTTCCAAAACAGGTACACCAGCAGGCACAGCAATGTGATGACCAATAAAAACCTGGCGGGGTAATAAAGGTACTTTGAATAGGACAGAGTCTCTGCAAATACTGCCGTAAACAGTGAGATTGAAACTGCTGCAAAGACGATTGCACCGATAGTGATGGCAGTATTTCGGGATCGGGTACGGCGTCGATACTGATTGAGATACTGGTCGAAACGCGCCTGATAATTCACCCGACGCAGATTGTTAGATTTCATTGCTCAGGCACCTCGTTTAATCCATAAATGGCGGTGACTGAACAGTGATTCGATCAGTACCACTATCGCCAGCAAGGGGAGCAGCCAGCGCCAAAATCCCTTGTTGGTGGTTGATTGTTTGGCCACAGATGTGGCATCGGTTTCATTGGTAGACACTGTTGTTAAGGCTTGCCATCGCTCTTGCAAAGCTTCAGTGATGGTATTTAAGTTTGACTCTCGAGGATCCGTATTCACAGAAAGATGTCTGGAGCCACTTGCGCTTCGGAGCGTATAAACACCGGGTTGTTCCAGAGTTACAGTGCCTTTCGTGTTGGCGTCGGCTAGTGATCGCAGGGTCTCTCCATCGGGACCCAGCACTTGGGTACCGGGGGGAGCACTGATGATGTCTCCCACCGACCGGGTTAGCCTTGCCCCGGTATCTCCGGATAAATATTCGATCGAACGAATAACAAACGCAACAAATAGTGGATCAATAGCGAGGTTATTCCAGGAGACATCCAGCGCACTGGTCAGTATGAGCACACTGCCATCGCCGACATTTTTCTCAATCAGTAGTGGCGCTCCGTTGCCAAGTTCAATGAGTGGCGGTTTTTCGTCTGTCGTGCTGACCGGCATATATTGAAGAACTGATAGTGCGCGCCAGTTGTTCGATAGATCACTGGTTAACGGGTGTGCGGTATCGATACCTGCAACGCGAAACTCAATGCCCGTTGGTTCTGCCTTTTGTGAGGTTAACGAACTATTGTTCGTCGATATAGACAATAATCTCCGCATTTGCGCACTGTGCGGGGTAGTGCCCGCGATAATTAACGCTGATCCACCATCTGTGATGTATTGTTGTAGTCGGCTGCCAGCGCGATCCGACAAGGTTGCTGCATCCGGCACAATAACCAGGCCGCCTGCTTCTCCGACAGAAAATGAATCGGCGGCGATCTCTTTGATCTGAAAGCGAGGATCGGATTCGATGGCTGCTGCGATATAATTTCTGGCGACAGTGACATTGTTACCCTGCAAAATCGAGATATCTGTGCGTTTTCCATCGGGTACCGCAACGGTCCATTTATCGTCGTCCGGCAGCTTGTCCGGAGGATCAATTTCTACGCTCAGGCGTCCGTTTGCATTGCGAGTGTCAAGGTCAGTAAAGCGATGAATAAATGTGTCGTTGGCATTGATGGAGAGGGCTTCAGCCGCTAACACAGCGCCTTCCGCCTTCACCGTGATTTGCCTGTTGATCACTTGCTCAGAGTCGTTAGTGATGATCACAGATAGATCAGCGACATTATCAGCCGCATAGTCGAGTTGTGCTGTGACGGCGGTGTTTGAGTCTTCAGGTGAGGCAGTATTATAAAGCTTAAATTCTTTGATACCGGGTATTGCTAAATCAGTGAATCGCTCAGGCATTGCGGTTTGTTGAGTGTCAGTGACCAGATGTACCGTCACTGGTAAGCGGCTCTCGCTGATGATCGTGCTAAGGGCACTGGCAATCTTGCTGTAGTCCAGTCGTTCCAGCCCGGCTTGCATTGCATTGATCTGCTGTCGCGCTGCACTGGCCGAAAAATCACCAGCGCCGGATTCAATCAGTTGATTACCGGCGGAAATAACCGAGATTTCGTCTGCAGAGGAAATCTGATCGATAATCTGGTCTGCCGTGGTCCTGGTGCGCTGCCATCTGTCGTTGTGCTTCTGTGACAGAGAAGTGTCTATGATCAGCAAGTGTTTATTCGTTCCGCCACTTAGCAGCTTAATGCCATCGATCACCGGTTCTGCGAACAGCAGTGCCAACAACGCCAAGACCAGCGTTCTTAGTAACAACAGGGCCAGATATCGTAGTCGGGTTTGTTTGCTTGACATTGTTTCTGATGCTTCCAGAAACATGCTTGAACCGAAGTCCTGTAGTGGCGGGTTATTAGAGCTGAGGCGGTGTAGCCACCAAGGGATCATGACCGCGAGCAGCCCCAACAGGAATAGTGGAGTAAGTAAACTCACGAAGCCATCCTACGTTGGCGACCAATGGATCTGCTGTCATCATGCATGTGATGAAAATTGATCAACATGTTTAACGCCTCTGCTGCCGTAGCAATAAATATTTTTGCAGCAGCTCGTCAAGAGGAGCTGATGTATTGCAGGGAACATAAGTGAAGCCACTGCGAAGCGCTGTCTTGTCCAGCGTTTCAATATGTGAGCGAATTCTCTGAGGATAGGTATCGCGTAAATACTCTGGAGATACTTTTACTTGTGCGCCGGATTCCATATCGCGCAGCGTGCTGGGGGAACGCATTTTTTTGACGTGCTCTGCAGGGTTATATTCACTGCGATCCAGCAGATGAAACAGAACTACCTCGTGGCCCCGATTGACCAGTGCTTGCAGTTGTCGATTCAGTGCATCGGGATCGCAGTAAAAATCAGAGATCATCACAAAAATACCGCGTTTGGTCAGTGCTTCGGTCAGATGGTTTAGACTGTCACTGATTTGAGTGCCTTCGCGGGCCTCTGCACGTTCCAGTAGTGCCAGCATCCGATAGAAAGTATCCGGGTGCGACGCTGGTGGCAGTACATCCCGAATTTTATCGTCGAAAAGCGTCATGCCAATCGCATCGTGTTGTTTACGAGCCAGATAGCCGAGCGAGGCGCAGATGTATTTCCCATACAGCAGTTTACTGGTTGCGTCTGTCTGATAGGCCATGGATCCGCTGACATCCAGCATCAGATTCAGTGCGGTATTGGTTTCACCCAGAAAACGTTTTATATAGGTGCGGTCAGTTCTGGCGTATACATTCCAGTCAATGAAACGCGGGTCATCGCCATCGTTGTAGGCTTTGTACTCAGCGAACTCCTGACTGAAACCAAAGAATGGTGAGCGATGCATGCCGGTGAAAAATCCGTCAACCACCGCTTTTGCTACCAGTTCAAGATTACCCAGTTGAGCCAGTAGTTGCGGTTGCAGCAGGTTGCCACTGGTTTGTCCGGGGCGTTTTGATTGCCCCTGGTCTGCATTGCGCTGGTGACTGGTATCCATGAATGATGACTTATCCGAGTGTCTTGATGGTTTCAGCAAGGATATCTTCCATGGTGACACCATCTGAATCGGCAAAATAATTCAGCAGAACACGATGCCGCAGTATAGGTGCCGCCAATACGTTCATGTCTTCTTCAGTGACATGATAACGACCCTGCATCAGTGCTCGTGCTTTGGCAGACAGAGTAAGGAACAGTGTGGCGCGTACACTCGCCCCGAACTTGACGTAACGTTTAACGATGTCAGGTGCGCCGCTATAGACTGGTCGGGTAGCGCGAACCAGGTTAACCGCATGACGCGCGACAGACTCTGATACCGGCACCTGGCGGACCAGACTTTGAAATGCCAGAATTTGCTCGGCGCTGGTGCATTGAGTGGGCCTGGGGGAAGGGGAGTTTGAGGTAAAGCGGGCGACTACTTCCATTTCGTCGTCTGCATCAAGGTAGTCAAGCAACAGGTTAAACAGGAATCGATCGAGCTGCGCCTCTGGTAGAGGATAGGTGCCTTCGAGTTCCAGCGGGTTTTGCGTCGCTAACACAAAAAAAGGTTTCGGTAACTGGTGCATGGTGCCACGAACCGTGGCAGAGTTTTCCTGCATGGCCTCTAGCAGGGCTGCCTGGGTTTTTGGCGGAGTACGATTAATTTCATCAGCCAGCAGTACATTAGTAAATATGGGGCCAGGGACAAACGACCAGGCACGCCGGCCGTTTTCGTCTTCATCAATGATATCGGTACCGGTGATGTCCGTTGGCATGAGGTCCGGGGTAAACTGAATTCTGTTGAAGTCGAGTCCAAGTGCTTCAGACAGAGTTCGCACCAGTAACGTTTTCGCTGTACCGGGCATGCCCGTAATTAAACAATGCCCACCCACCAGCAGCGTGATCAGAAGATGCTCAACCACTTCATCCTGGCCTACAATGACTTGTCCGACCTGGTGACGGATGTTGTCCATGACGTAGCGAAATTCCTCTACGTCTCTGGCGGCATTCGTTTCAGCTATATGGTTGTCACTCAAGATGAGTCTCCGGTAAGTTCTACTAGTAGGTCCTGTGCCTCGCGGTAAAACGGGGCTTGTTCAAGTGCTTGTAATACGTTTCTTTTGGCAAGTTTGTTATTGCCCAGCTTTTGATAGGCTCTAGCGATATCAAGATACACCACCGACTTATCATGAGGCTGTAAACCCAGTAACGCTTTGAATTCACGCAGGGCGCCTTCATAGTTGCCAGCAGCCAAATAATCTTTGCCCAGTCTTTCGTGCAGATCAATGTTGTTCGGGTGAACCCAGTTTAATGATTCCAGCACTTCGGTGGCTTTGGCTTTCCTGCCCAGGTCACGTAATCGATGAGCCAGCTGATGCAGCATATCAGGGTCATGACCTCCGTATTCGTACCAGATCTCAAGGGTTTCTACCGCGCCATCGCTGTCACCAAGTGCGACCTGTGCATCATGCATGGGTATGTAAGTTGTCCCTCTGCCAACAAATTCCGGGTAGATCTCATTAGCCTGGGCTGCCAGTGCCATTACGGTTGACCATTGATCTGACTGGTGTGCACGATGAACGCTGGTGATTATCTCGCGCCAATCTGAGAGTTGATTCACCACAGTACCGAGTTCTTCGTCAATAAACTGCAGCAAACGTCGGTCGAGCTCGGCCGTGCTGATACCCAGTACGGTTCTGATGGCCTGGGTTGTATCGCGCTTTTTATCGAATTCAACCAGCATTTGAATCAGTTTTTCGTGTCCCCAGACCTTGCTGATCATTTGACAGATCAGGCCGGCCTGCATGTAGGAAACCGTGACCTGATTAGGGTAGGTGGGCCTGACGAATCCACTGTCTAAATCAGCAACCGGGAGAAGCTTTTTCTCTTGAATGGCTTGTAGAACATCGACAGGGATGTGGCGACCGCGAAGGGGGCCGGTGGTCCATTCTTCATACACCGAGACACCTTCTGTAAACCATCGCGGCATGCGGTGGTCAGATTTTTCGATGGTGAATACATGGGCTAGCTCGTGCCATAATGTACTGCCCCAATGAAAGTCACCGGGAGGGCGACCGGACGGGCTATCCATCGCCAGGAGGTAACCGAAGGTTACCCCAAGCAGGCCCACCCCGGGGGTGCTGACGGTACGCACAGCGAAATCGTCATGGTTGGGGAATAGTTCGACAATCAAAGGTTCTTTGAGTGCGAAGTCGTAGCGCTTTGAAAAGGCTTCGACTGCTTTCAGGGTAAGCTCTTCTACATACGGGGCCAGGTATTTGGCTTCATCTTTATGCAGGCGCATCACCACTGGCGCTAGTTTTTCTGTATCGCCTTCAAGTTTATAGCGGGCAGTGGTCTCGATATCCTTAAAATCTTCCAGAGTGTCGAGCAAGCGCAAGGTGTTTACCGTGGCGGTATCGTACGGGTCGCCGGTGTAGGCGATTTCCAGATGTTTTTTAGCGCCATTGATATCGTTCAGGCGAAGCAGGTTGATACCAAGTTGTGAATGTGCGCTCCAATGCGTGGGTTGAACCTCTACGGCCTTTCGCAGGAGTTCTACAGATTCTCTATAGCGGTAATTGATCAGGTGATAATGCACCGGGATAAAATAGATATCTCCGTAGGCAGGACTCAGATCGAGCGCTTTTTGCACCCATTCACTGTTGTCGTTATCGCGAAGCAGATCCGCTGATACTTTGAGGGCATAGATATCAAGCGGAGAGATATTGTTTTCTTCTGCACTGATGAGAGCACGATCAAGTAGTTCATCAGCATCATCTACATTGCGCGACTCGAGTTCGAGTCGAGAGAGCAGCAGCAGGAGTTCTACATCATCAGGGTGTTTCTGAAAAAGCTGTCCCATCAGGGCTCGCGCTTCGTTACCTGACCCTGACAGAAGGGCTGCCACTAATCCGGTTTGTGCGTGCAGGTAGTCAGGGTCGAGTGCGATGGCTTCTTCAAACAGCGGCACTGCCTGACTGGGTTGATGTGTGCTTAAAAACAGCCTGCCCCACCGTGCTCGTATGTGGGGATTGCCGGGTTGCTGTGCAACTGCCTGTCGGAACATTTCGTTGGCATTGCGGGTATTGCCAAGTGCCCAAAATGCTTCGGCTGCTACATGTGCAGAAGAATCTTCGGTTAGCGGTGTAAAGCAACTGATTGCCGCGTCGATATTGCCGCGATCATAGACTGTATCACATTGCAGTAGGCGGGGATCACGGTTGGGATCGTATTCCTCAGCAGCTCCGGTTTGCCAAATACCCAGAGCACTGAGTAACAGCGTCGTTATTAATTTATTGACTGGCATTGTTCTGTCCTCCTCCTTCGTCGATGCTGCGCTGGACTGCGGTAAGTTCCAGCATCAGTGACTGCAACTGATCAAAGTATGTGTCTTCGTCAACGTCGTCCTTGCGGGCTCTCAGTGCAGTGATTTCTGACGACAGCGATTGCCTTTTTGTTAGCAGTTCGGGTGATATAGAGTCTTTGCGTTGCAGTAAGGTGCCGTAGCGTGCGACCTCGATCTCTGCTGCTATGTTTCCCTGCAGCCGAGGGTGCTCAGACGCCAGCAGTTTTTCGGTGTCAAAGTAACTGGTCACCGCGTTATCAGCGTAGTTAAACATTTCTTCCGCACTGATGCTTTCGTCCTTGTTGGTATCTGCCCCGATATCTGACAGTGCTTCAATCATATACTGAGGAAACTGCACTGCATTTTTTTCCCGCGCGTTTTTGGTGGCAGTGATAACGACGCGATTGGGTTTTTCCAGTACATCAAGCAAAGCACCGCTTGCACTGGTGGCGACGACCACCAGCTGTTTAGGGGACTCGATGTTTTCAAGCACTGAGACGATCTCATCACCGGTGATATCTGGTCCGGGAATATTAAATTTGTATTGTTCGCCGTCATAGCTGCCGTGACCGATCAGGTAGAGCAAAAATACGTCGCTGTTGTTGCTGACCGGCAGGTTTTCAAGTATTCCCATAATGACATTGCGTTTGGCGGCGTCACCGCGAATCAGTATCACATCCTGTGGTGACTCGGCTGCCGCGCGGGCAACATTGGCGACTTCATCTGCATAGCGTTCAAATTTTTCCACGTACTCTGGGTTGCCACCCAGTCCACTGACAATGACAGTCACCGTGGATGCCAGCGCAAGCGGTGATGTCAGCAATAACAGTACTGCGGGCAACCAGACGAGTTGCTTCATAGTCTTCCCCAAATCATGCGCAGTACCCATTCGAGCAATTTTAGTCCCAGTATTAACAGGAAAAATAGCGGCATATTCCAGAGTGGCAGCGTTTGTAGCTGAACAAGTCCGTTGCGTGCTTCGCGAATGGCCGCCGGTATTTGCGCTGCGTTGGCAGTGCTCCAGTATTGTCCGCCGGTGGTGTTGGATATTCGGTTGAGCAGCGCTGCATTTTGTGCCAGTGCGTAGCTCTCTGCTGATCCGTCTTCCCTGTTTATCCATCGCGTTGCTGTGGCAATTGGTTGATCTTCTTTACTTGCGTTGATGTCAATTTGCCAGCTGCCGGTGTCGGGCGCTTCGACCTGTGTCGCGAATTCGCCGGCGTTTTCGGGATTAGCCAGTAAGGTGACTGTTTGTTCCGACCCATCTGGTGCGGTGAGTAGTGCGGTAATTTCCCCGCTGGCGACTGGTTCGAATTCATCGCTAAGCAGATTAGCGCTAATTTTGACAACCGGATTATCGCTGTAAATTTGTCTGTCTGTGGCGATCGTCATGCGCTCGGTGGCTGAGGCGGCAATGGTTTGTAGTAATTGTTGCCAAAAGATTTCATGGCGTTGATCTGCATGTGGCAGCTGCATTTGCCAGCGCCAGGTACCGCTGCTGGCCAACAGATAGGTTTTACCTTTGCCATATGGCTGGAAGGCCAATAGTGGATGTTTGCTACCCGGTATTTGTGCCTCGAGCAGGGTAGTGGCTCCGGGTTTTATATTGGTGGTGAGCTGAAAGTCTGCGAGCTCGGGCAGTTCCGACCAAAGCTCTTGATTGACATCCGGATCGGGGTCAAAGCGAGTGATGGCAGAGTACTGGCCATTGGCAGTCAATGAGACTTTAGCGCGAATTCGCGCATAGGTCGGGCGTGTTGTGGGACGAAGCTCTACCGGTAGTGCCGTGGCAACCGGGCTGTTGTACCAGCCACCATCTGACAGTGTGTTGTTACCGGCCAGCATCAGTAGTGCGCCACCGCGCTCCGAGACAAAATCGTGTAGTAGCTGATGTTGTATTGAGTTGAGTGAGATCGCATCAACGTTGCCAATAATCACAGCATCGTAGGCATAGAGTTCTGCTTTGGTGACCGGAAAGCCGTTAGCGTGTTGTTCCGGACTACTTATTCCCTGCCGGTAAAATTTATTCGGTGTGGTGCGCAGGATTGTGACAAGTGATACGCCCTTTGAATTTCCGACTGCACGGCGAATGAATTTATATTCCCAGCGCGGTTCACCTTCGAAATACAGGATCTTTCTTTGTTTCTCTTCAACCTGCAAAAGGCGGCTGCGGCTATTATTTCTGGTGATGGTATCTTCTGCTGAGGGTTCCGCTTCAAAACGCAGGACTTTAAGGCCGACCTCGTTAACATTGATGTCGATACTCAGTGTGATCTCACCAGGCTCTTCCGGTAAAGGTTGCTCTTGCAATGCGATCAGGTTTTCACCGGCGTAGACTTTGATTCTGGCCGTTTCTGTTTGACTCCGGCCACCATGACGTACCGTGACAGTAGCTCGCTCGAGTGAACCGGGCAGGGTAGTAGCAGCCATTTCGACATTAGTTATTTCCATATCTTCCGGCAGCACTTCCCGGCCAATACCAATGGTATGTACAGGCACATTGAAGGCGGCCAGCTGATCCCAGAATTCTTGCTGTGCGCCTGTGCTGTCCAGTGTTTCGGAGTTATCGCTGCCGTCGCTTGCGATAACCACAGCCGCCAGTGGCTCTGCCCGTGCCTGATCAAGGATTTCGAGCAGAGTGCCGGTGATATTTGTTCGAAACTCCGGTGCGGGAACCGTGCTGAGATCGTCGGTGAGCTGAAGTTGCTCTCCTACCGTGGCATATTGTATTGCAAACGTATTGGCCAGCCCGGGGCTGATGTCTTGTTGAAGAACACTCAGGGCTTTTTGCAATCTGGATTCATTTTCGTGCACATAAGACATGCTGGCTGAATTGTCGACCACCAATGCCACTGCATTCTCGCCAGAGCGCAGGGTTTTTACATCAAGGGAAGGTTGCCATATCAAGAGTAGCAATAATGCAGCAACCGCGCTTTGCAATGCCCATATTGTGGTAAGACGACCTGTTGACAAGTGGCTGCGTTGTCGGAAAAGACTAAATGCCAACACCAGTGCCACCAGCGCTGCCAGGACTACCAATAGCCATACTGGATAGCCGGAAGTGAACGTCAGGGCACCAGCATCAAAGTCGCTTTCGGGGTACTTAAATAACCGCTCAAACATCGATTGGGTGGCTCGTGATTTTTGTAGTCAGCGTTCTGCGCCTATGTAAAAGTGTCATTAGTGAGTCATCGAATAAATGACATAGTTCACCGCAAAGCGATAGGCCATGGCGGAGTAGGGTTGGGGGTACTCAGCCCAGTCTGCGTGCTCCCAGGCGTCACCAAGATCCATATTAAAATTGATTGCAACCATCAGACGGTTGTTGTCATCGCGGATGCCGCGCCAATGGGGCACATTGCCGCCACGCTCCCAGGTTCTGCCCTCACGCAGCGGCCGCAGTCCTGGTATTTGTGTGCGTTCGTTGATGTCGTACAAAACATGGAAAATCTCGTCATCATCTGATAGTTCTTCTATACGCCTTTGCGGGAAAACCTGTCGCATTGAGTAGGCAAAGTTATCCCACTGATAGGGGCCGTGGAAGTCGTCGACCATTAAAAATCCGCCACGCAGTAAGTACTCACGCAGTCGGCTTGCCTCGTATTCGCTGAGCCTCAGGGCTCCCACTTCCACGGCGTACAACCACGGATAGTCGAATATTGTATCATCGGATAATTGCACCAATGCCCCGTCACTGTTGGCATCAACCCGGGTTAATCTGGATAATCCAGCCAACAGATGGTTTTCGGCCTCAGGCCAGTCAACCTGCCAGCGTGGCCCCCACCCGTCAGAGTCTGAGCCGTTGTACACCAGCCTTGCGAAGGCGAATTCGTGTTGATTACTGTACTCCAGAGGTTTTCCTCTGCCAGTGTCTGAAGCGGCCGTCGTCTGAGCTGCTGCAACCCCGGTTAGTGCAAGAAACAGTGCCAAGATGCGATGAATCATCGAAATTGTCCGCGGTTTGCAAAAGCTGGCAAGATTGATCCTCGATTCGCCTTCGAATCATCAGTCCACTGAGGTAATAGCGAGCTAGTATGCCAGCGTCTGAACGGGCAGTATAGCGGGTATATTGCGGGGGCTTAATTGCTGAGTGTGAGGTTTCATGTCAGCATATTGGCATTCAATTAGCGCCTCGTCTGCCTGGCGCTGAATCTCTTGTCTGGAGTTCCTCATGCCAGAAATGCCCATACCTGACGGACTAGTGCCAGGTCCACTCATGGTGGATGTGGCAGGACTCGCATTGTCTGATGAAGACAGGGATATCATTGCTCACCCGCGGGTGGGCGGGGTTATTTTGTTTGCCCGAAATTTCCGTGACCGGTCGCAGCTTATTGATCTTATTGCCGATATCAGGGATTCACGAGATGGGTCGCTGATTATCGGGGTCGATCACGAAGGCGGCCGGGTACAACGATTCAGAGAGCAATTTACCCGTATTCCGCCGATGCGCCGGTACGGAGAATATTACGATCAGGATCCGGATGCAGCAATAACCGCGGTCGCCGACGTAGCGCTGCTCATGGCCTGGGAACTGGCTCAGTGCGGGATAGATCTTACCTTTGCACCGTCCGTAGATATCGACCACGGCTTCGCATCGGTGATTGGTGATCGCGCGCTTCATCACAAAGCTGACGCCGTTGTCGCCCTTGGCGGTGCCGTCATACATGGTTTGCGGCAAGCCGGTTTCGCGAGTGTGATGAAACATTTCCCCGGACACGGTAGTGTTGCCGCTGACACCCATCTGGAGATCGCAGTTGACAACCGATCCTATGAGCAGATTGCACGATCAGATATGCTGCCTTTTGAGCGTTTGGTTAATGTGGCGTCTGCAGTCATGCCGGCGCATGTGATATACAACGGTGTTGATTCCAAATCGGCTTCATTGTCTGCAGTCTGGCAAACACAAATTCTCAGGGAAAAGCTGCAGTTTCGCGGCGCGATTGTCAGCGATGATTTGAGTATGTCGGCAATCACTGATTTGTCGCCGCAGTCTCAGGCTGCTGCCACTGCGATTCGTGCCGGAACTGACTTGGCATTGATCTGTAATGACAGACCAGCCGTGTTGGTAGCATTGCAGGATGATGATATCGAGATTGGCAATCAGGATAATATCAGGCGCCGATTATCGCTATTGCGCAAAGCTGTCGTAGCACCGGATGCTGATCGACTGGCCCGAATCATAGAACAAACTAAAGCACTGGTATAAACAGCGATGGCAGTGACTATAAGCTGCTCTCTCATTTAACAATTCACTGGAGCCTATATGGCTGTAATTGCAATCATCGGTGGCACAGGCCTCACTAATATGGCAGGTCTGACCATTAACAATCGGCAGATGGTAAGAACTCGGTATGGCGCCCCTTCAAGCCCGTTGATCCATGGTCAGCTGGACGGAGCAGATGTTATTTTTTTAGCCCGACATGGCCGCCGCCATACTATTCCTCCACATATGGTCAACTATCGGGCTAATCTGAAGGCGTTGCATGAGGTCGGTGTCACGCATGTGGTAGCACTGGCAGCGGTGGGTGGTATTGCCGATGACTGTCTGGATAAAACGATTGTGATTCCGGATCAGATTATTGACTACACGCATGATCGTGCTCATACCTTCCATGGAGCTAAGGATAACTCTTTCGATCACATCGATTTTACAGAACCATACTCATCCAGGATTCGGGAAACACTCATTAAGGGTTGCGAAATGGCGAAGGTTAAGTTTGTATCAAATGGTTGTTATGGGGCGACGCAAGGTCCCAGACTGGAAACGGCCGCCGAGATTCGTCGCATGGAACGCGATGGATGCACTATTGTTGGTATGACCGGCATGCCGGAGGCATCTCTGGCGCGTGAGTTGGGAATGGAATACGCTTGCTGTGCCATGGTGGTTAATCGTGCGGCAGGGAAAATATCAACAGGAATTAATTTTAGCGAGATAGAAGCCAACCTGAGTGAAAGCGTCGGTAACATCCAGCAGGTGGTCACCGAAACATTGAAGATTGGTCTTGAATAGCATTGCTTGCGGTAAAACACTGTAAATGCGAGCCTGTATTACCTATAAGTCAACCACCCTCGCCAAGGCAGTTCTCGATACGCAGACTTTTACCGCGCAGCCTTTAATCTAACAATTGCATAAGAGTCTGATTCTTACTGCTGATGTATTTTCGGCAACATACAAAAGGTGTCCAGTAAGTACGATAAACAGACGAAAACGCAAAGTATTTGATCTTGCTCTTGATCTACCCGCGTTTAATCAGATTTGAGAGTGATCGTTGAAGTGGGTGGCGCGCCAGGGATGGCGCAAATAGCGCTGTCAGCCATGGATGGCTGCAAGTACTATCCACTTGCACAATCGCTCTCAAAAAGCCGTAGGCACCTGAAGGGCTGAGTGGTTGCAAAAAGACTTTCTGCTTCCGTTTTTGGTCTTTTCAAAAATGAAGGCCCCTGGCAGCGATGTCCAGTTAGAAGCGCACAGTACGCCGGGGCAGGTTCTCCCAGGCTGGATTAATCATAAGGCGATAAGTAGATATTAG
>CAZNOB010000043.1:20482-26167 GCA_964574535.1 uncultured Granulosicoccaceae bacterium
CACCTTTCCCAAAATAGCAGTGTGTCTATTCGACGCCAGATTTCCTCTGAACGCCGAATCCTCATGAATAATCCAGGCTAGGCAATTTCAAAAAGCCCTGCAGCTCCCATTCCACCGCCAATACACATACTAACAACCACATACTTTGCTCCGCGTCGTTTGCCTTCAATCAGAGCATGGCCGGTTGTGCGTGCGCCAGTCATACCGTATGGGTGACCAATGGAAATCGCCCCTCCGTTCACATTATAGATGGATGGATCGATGCCGAGCTTGTCGCGACAATAGAGGCATTGAACCGCAAATGCTTCGTTGAGTTCCCATAAACCGATGTCACTCACTTTGAGCCCGTGTTGCTTTAGAAGTTTGGGTATGGCGTAAACAGGGCCGATACCCATTTCCTCTGGTTCCGTACCGGCTACCGCCATACCGCGATAGACTCCTAAAACCGTTTCGTTACGTTGCTCGGCAAGCTTGCGATTCATCACTACGCACGCTGACGCGCCATCTGACAACTGACTGGCATTACCGGCGGTGATGCAGCCATCTTCGATAACAGGCTTCAGGCTTTGTAAGCCATCGAGTGTGGTTTCCGGTCGATTGCCCTCATCTTTGCTTAGCGTGATCTCTTCGAATGAGACTTCTTTGGTTTCTTTGTTGACTATTTTTTTTGTCGCACTGATTTCCACGATTTCATCATCGAAAAGACCAGCTTGCTGAGCTGCTGCTGTTCGTTGTTGGGATTCAAGACTGTATTCGTCCTGTTGCTCGCGAGAAACTGAATATTTACTGGCCACATACTCGGCTGTTTTTAACATGGGCATATAGGCGTGTTCAGATATTGCGGTTACGTTTGGGTCAATTTCTTCTGCGACCCATCCAAGGTACTGATGTTGCGCGGCGGAAATATTATCTTGCCCACCGGCCACACACACCTGCATTCCGTCTACGATTATTTGCCGGGCAGCGGTGGCGATGGCCATTAGTCCGGATGAGCATTGTCGATCAATCGTTTGTGCAGATACCGTGGGGGGTAATCCCGCGGCCAGGCTCGCAAGCCTGGCGATGTTGTTTCCCGCTGTACCTCCGGTTAAAACAGTACCGATCAGTACATCGTCTATTTCCTGTTCCTCAACATTGGCGCGACTGACTGCGTGTTTGATTGCATGTGCCATTAAGGTTGGTGATTTGACATTATTCAGTGCGCCACGAAAGGCCCGCCCAATCGGTGTTCGCGCTGTTGATACGATGACTGCTTCTGTCATGGGATTCCCCTCTGGTGTACGTTTTGTGGCTAATTCATATTCTATTGCATTTGAATTTTTGGCGATAGTATGACACCCATTGGGAGATCATGAACTGCCTTTTCAATCTATGGGGAGGTAATTGATGCCTGGCGATATGAAAGTAAGGAAATAACAATCAATTTTTAAGTACTAAAGGACTTAAGTTGCTAAACTCTAGCGAATCACAAAAGGTAGCTCGTTTATTACCCGGATTGCCGCGTCATATGTGATCAAACAAAGAAAACCTGTGGTTTGAATTCAAATTGGCATTGCATATTCCAAACTAGAAAACGCACACGGGACGTTTAACAGCACTCAACCTGTGTAGAAATGGAATTGTAAATGACATTCAGTGAAATGGGCCTGGCCGACGAATTGTTAAAAGCCCTGCAAGAACAGGGCTACGACGAACCTACCCAAATACAAGCTAAGGCTATTCCCCGAATTCTCGCGGGCCATGATGTGATGGCGAGTGCGCAAACCGGGACAGGGAAGACAGCCGGCTTCACTTTGCCGATGCTTGAACTTCTTATGCAGGACCACAAAGGCGGCAAAAAAAAATCACCACGAGCACTCGTGATTACTCCAACTCGCGAGCTGGCCGCCCAAATTGGCGAAAACCTGAACGCCTATGGTCGTTACCTGCCGCTAAAGTCGATTACCATATTTGGGGGGGTGAGCATCAATCCTCAAATTGATCGTTTGCGTCGCGGTGTCGATATTCTGGTCGCAACACCGGGTCGTTTGCTCGATCATGTAGGTCAAGGCACGATTGATTTGTCATCTGTCACTTATTTTGTGCTTGATGAGGCCGATCGTATGCTCGATATGGGGTTTATTCATGATATCAAGCGTGTACTGAAATTACTGCCAGCCAATGACCAAAGGCAAAACTTGCTTTTTTCAGCGACTTTTTCAAAAGAAATAAGAACCCTTGCCGGGCAGTTGTTAAAAGACCCGCATACAGTAGATGTCGCTCCTGAAAATTCAACCGCTGATCGGATCGACCAAGTCGTTCACCCTGTAGATAAAGCGCGCAAAAGAGATTTGCTAAGCAAGTTGATTGTCGATAACGACTGGGGGCAGGTATTGGTGTTTATGCGCACGAAACATGGCGCCAATAAACTGGTCCAGTACCTGGAATCACAGAACATAAATTCGGCAGCTATCCATGGAAACAAAAGCCAGGGTGCTCGCACCCGCGCTCTGGCTGATTTCAAGAATCATAAAATTCAAGTGTTGGTTGCGACCGATATAGCGGCCAGAGGACTTGATATCGCGTTACTTCCATATGTGGTCAATTTTGAGTTGCCCGATGTACCTGAAGAGTATGTACATCGAATAGGCCGTACAGCCAGAGCCGGACATTCCGGCGTGGCAGTATCGCTGGTCTGTGGTGAAGAACGAAAGCTGCTTAAGGGTATCGAGAATTTGTTGAAGCGAGCTATTGAATCAGTTGAAATACCAGGTTTTGAGCAAAGTGAAGCTGATGCCAACGCGCCACTGCTAACAAAATCATTTAAGGGCAGGGGCAGCCGCGGAGGCGGTGGCAATTCGCGTGGCAGGCCGAGTAATCGTGGCGCGGGTAAGGGGGCGGCCTCTGGAACTGCCCATAAGAGAACGCGTACCAGGAAGCCCGGAGCTTAGGAGTATTCGCTCTGGCGAGCGGTGCTCTGTTGCGCGTTAACAGACTGAGTTTTTGGTTTAAGCTCTAATCGGTCACCAAAGCTGGACATCCCTGCCAAGGGCTGCGGTGTGAAAAGACCAAAAACGAACAAGCTGGAGCTGGGGAAGAACTAAAGCGCGTGCGCCCCACAGTGGCCTTAATTGAAGTTTGTCGGGAGTGAGTAGTGAAGTAGTTAGAGGGCAAAAGTCCAGCGAAAAATCCCACATCTGGCATTTTGTAAGTCTGGTGAGTTTCACTACTAAGTGCCGTGAGTGGAAGGCAGTGCAATAATTACTTTTGCTCCGCCAAGAGCACTCTCACCGAGTTCCATTGTGCCGCCATAGTTTTCAACTAGTTCCTGAGTAATTGCAAGGCCGATTCCTTGCCCTTCTTTGTGAGTGTCTGCTCGAACACCGCGGGTAGTCAGTCGGTCTTGCAGTGCATCGGGAAAGCCGGGTCCGTCGTCTTCTATCACCAGTTCACTGATATGTTTACGGTGCGTGTAGCTGAGTCGAATATTAACCGAGCCGTATTTACACGCATTTTCAAGCAGGTTGCCCAGAATTTCCATGATGTCTGCTTCTTCAAGGCGAATCATGTCAGATTCATTTATTCGATTGTCGAACAGGATGGTGTGGTCTCGGTAGACTTTTTCCAGCGAACGGATAATGCGTGCGGCTGGGGGGTGTAGTTCTGTTGGCGGCGTCATAAGCCGCTGGGTTCCAGCATCGGCACGTTTTATATGATATTGAACAATCTGTTCCATGCGATCAGCTTGTCGGTGTAGTTCGTTTTTATCTTCCTGCGCTTTGCGATCGGGAATATTTCGCAGCACACTCAGTGGTGTCTTAAGGCTGTGTGCTAAATCATCCAGTGTGTGGCGATAGCGCTTTTGTCGGCCACGTTCACTGGCGATTAATGTATTAATGCGACTGGTCAGCGGGTGTAATTCCACCGGGACATTCGCAGGTAGTTGATCGCGTTGACCGTTTTCAATTTCATTGAGTAGTCGCGAGATTCGGCGCAGCGGCGTCAGTCCCCAGGCAAGGACCAGTGCGATGGACATTAACAACAGCGCGCCCATGCTGAGCATCGCAATCCAGAGATTGCGATTAAATGCGCTGCGTTGTTGATCAAACTCCTTGCGACTATCACCGACAATAAACTGGTAGGCGGTTAGTTCTCCATTCGGCAGTAACCATTCCACAGCAAATCGCAGGATAAAAAGGGGGCCCATGCCGGAGTGCGACTCGGTTGAGAATTTCCATTGGCCGATGGCCCCTTCGCTGCTGACGGGTAATTCAGTTGTTAGTGAAGGGGAGTGCCACACTCGACTGATTGAAGCATCGCGTACCTCGGCATAATTGCCTGACATTGGCTGTTGCATTAGTGGATTAGGCAGGTCTGCAGCACTGATATCGATGAACCCGTCGGGTGTCACACGGGTGGCACCCAGCAGGGCGTAGATTTGTCCCTGCATTCTTTCAAAGCGAGCGAGTTCTGAGCGTTGGTCGACAGTGTGTTGGATGGCCATGGTTGTTAAACCAATAAACAGTGCCATCACCAGAGTGGCGGCAAGCAGTAAGCGAACCGCGATAGAATTCACTGCTCTACAGTATCAGCATTTGGGTTTGCACGTTCAAGTGCAAAGCGGTAACCACGTCCGCGTAAAGTTTCGATGGGATTGATGATGTTATCCGGATCAATTTTACGTCTGAGTCGACGAACAAATACTTCCAGAACGTTGGTATCGCGTTCGGTATTTTCTTCGTACAAATGATCCAGCAGTGCTGGTTTGGACATCACTTCACCGGCATGGATAGCAAGGTATTCGAGAACTTTATATTCGTAAGCGGTCAGGGAGACTATCTCATCACCCACAGTTACCTGTTGTTCCCTGGTTTCGATTTTCATTGAGTCGAAATCCAGTACCGGATGTGCCCAGCCGCCCACTCTCCGAAGTAGCGCACGTATGCGTGCCTGCAGTTCTTCCAGATGGAAGGGTTTGCCCAGGTAGTCGTCAGCGCCAGCTTCGAGGCCTTCGACTCTGTCCTGCCAGCGGTCACGCGCAGTTAATATAAGGATAGGATAGAGGTGCCCTTCTTCTCTGATGGTGCGGATGATTTCCATCCCGTCGATTCCGGGCAGGCCCAGATCGATTACAGCGACATCCACGGGCATTTCACGCGCCAGATACAGGCCTTCTTCGCCATCCCCCGAGGCATCGATAGCAAAGCCCTCTGCCTGGAGTTTGTCGACGATCTGATTGCGAAGAGTGTCCTCGTCTTCAATGATCAATGCGCGCATTTTCTGGTCCTGTGCTGACGTGGTTTATCAGTATGGTTCGACTGGTGATCACTCAATTCAGGCTGAAGTGCGGCCAGTCACTACAACGGCTTTTACTGTGCCGTTAATCAGGATTCGAACCTCCAGCTCGACACAACCCTTATCATTCACGCGTTCATCCACCTTCAGAACCTTGCTGCCCGAATGATCTTTAAGAATTTGATTGATGCTGGCTTCCCGATCGACGGGTTTACAATCGTTTGCAGCACTAATACTGGTAACAGAGCTGCCAGTCAGGGCTATCAACAACAATAACCAGTTGGGTTTTAAGATATTGTTCAATGTTTCTACTCCGCCGGTTAGCAGTGGCGTCCGCAGCGTTCAAAAGGACATATTAGCGGATTATGGCTGACCGGCAGTTTAACGGCTAGAAAAACAATGTGTTCAGTG
>CAZNOB010000043.1:26267-31870 GCA_964574535.1 uncultured Granulosicoccaceae bacterium
TGTGTGCGATGATGACGATTGCCGGTGTTCTGTGTGTAACGTTGCCCCTGATAATGGCCAGACTGTGCAGCAGCCACGGCCAGGGTTGATCCGATAACAGCACCGGTAAAGGTGCCTGTAGCGCGGTTGCGACCACTCGTATTTTTTGATATTTCGTGCCCGATAACACCACCGATAAGTCCGCCGATAAATACCGCTCCCGATGTGTCATTACGGTGGTGTTGCGTGTTCTGAAAATGCTGTCCACGATTGCGATGTTGATAGTTGGGGGATTTGTTATTGTGGCGTCCGGAATGATGATTGTACCCGGGTGCGCAAATTCTCTGTGGTACCTTCACAGTGATGTAGCGAAACGATGGTTCAACATGAATTACTTTCGCATAGTCGGTGAATGTATGTTTGTCTTTAGCCATCACCAGCTTACCGGGTATAGTAAATACCAGGATAGCAGCTGATGTGGCTGCAATAGTTATATTCTTCAGAGAAGGGAACAATCCGCTGTTGGACCGGGTAGTTTGTCTCATGTGGTGCATCCTTTGGTGAGAGTGGACACATGGTATGAGGTCATCACTGAATGATATCTGAATTTAAACAGATGATGAAAATGGCGCGGATATACGCATTGCTTGTTAAGCCGGAGTGTTCATGAAATGGCGAGCAAATCGTGCAGAGGTTTGTTCTCACAAGTGCCCGGTCTCTATATCATAGGTATTCTTGCACCGAAGACTTGTTGATACATGTAAGACAAAGATTAATCTTTTTAGTAATTGCCTGTTGGGCGTTACTCTGGCTTTTTTGTGAGCCCGGTAGCGTCGAAATTGATCTCTGCAATGGCTCGAATCCAGTAGCCGTATTTGGCAGAATCCTTTGGCAGTTTTTCCAGCGCGGCATTCGCTTCAGTGATTGAGTTATGTAAACCTGCAGAGAGTCCATACACAAGTTCGTTGTCTGAGTTTTTTTTGTAGGGGTAGATGACTAACGGGCCTGCTACTGGTAATGCCTGCGCATAGTTAACGAGTTCAGCATACAGCGAAGAAGTGGCCAGTTGAATAACATATTGATTGTTGCGCTGTTCAGCCAGCCACTCGCTGCCTAATATATTTTTTGTTTCGGTATCCGCGGCGGGTTCGGATAAGGCTACTGTTTCATCTGTTTCATCTGTTTCATCTGTTTCGTCGCTCGTCGTAGCAATTTTGGTTGGGGGGGCTTTAGTCGATATTCTTTCGCTGCGCTGGATCAGTGCAGTGCCTACGGGTGATGGCGGGGCGATTGGTGGTTCGATGATGGCCGCAATTAGCGTTGTCTCGGTTTCAGTCGAGGCTCTGATTTCTGTTTCCGGGCTTGTCTTATGGGCTTCGTTTTTAACGAGTGATATTGTTTCGTTTGGCTGCGTACTGTGAGGCTGGCTTTCCGCACGAGTGACTATTGATCGTTCCGGAAGGCTGACTTCATTAGTGGTGCGCGCGCGCATGTTGGCTTCGAAGGAGAAATGTTTTTGATAGAAGGTCACAAATGCAAAGAGTACGAG
Organism: uncultured Granulosicoccaceae bacterium; assembly: GCA_964574535.1. GTDB lineage: Bacteria > Pseudomonadota > Gammaproteobacteria > Granulosicoccales > Granulosicoccaceae. Next base: position 27,796 of record CAZNOB010000043.1, read on the forward strand.
GCACAGGGTTAGCACCTGCACCGGAAATGTGATAGCGCGTACAAAATAAAATAACTTTGGGTGTTTCCAGCTGAAATAATAGCGCAGCCGTTTATAGCGTCTTCTTATTCCCAATGGTTTAACTCTCCGTAGTGGGTGTCACCAATCTACAATAGAATGCAGTATATCTGGAAAGTCATACAAGAGTCATGGGATTGAAGTCAACTGATTGCATATTATATTTTCGTAACGGGTCCTTTCATTGGTGCGAAAGCAACCACTAGTTGGCGCCGCAGGGGACCAGGTGATATGTGACGCGCTATTGGCTCTGGCGTCGAATAGACAGTCTGTCATTTTGGAATTAAATTTTTAATCGATTTAATCACCTTTTAGTATCATACTTGCTCAAGCAGACTGTCATTCAACGCCAGTACGCGATAGCCTGCGCGGCAGAACCTATGCCATTGCATAGATCAATAATATTCGCCTGAATATTCAGAGTTTATATCGTTTTAATTCTCCTCAAATGGGCTTCGCTGGTGGATAGCCACGTTTTTCGTGCGAAACACTATCTCGTATTGTCGCTGGATTTCACTACAAATGCTCACTACAAACTCAATGCCCTGGCGCCTGGTAATAGCAGGATGCATCGGCATGTTTGCCGCCACGGCAACGGGTAGCACGCGAGCCCCGTTTCTGACTGATATTGCCGCTGATCTGAATGTTTCTCTGCCGGCAATTGCCAATTTATTCGGTCTGACTGCGGCAGTTTGGGGGCTATCCGCCTATGTTGTCGGCTTAATTTCGGATCGCGTCGGGCGTGGATGGTTTCTGATTGTATCGCCGATTTTGCTGGCCGTTGTGATGGCTGCGATCTCAATGGTCGAATCCTATCTGGCTATGGTCAGTCTTATTATTCTGGCGGCAATCTGCTGTGGTTCGTTTACTTCCACAGTATTAGCGGAAGTGTCGTTGCGAACCCATCCGTCGCACCACGGTCGGGCCTTTGGTTATGTGATGAGCGGGCAATCACTGACACTGCTTTTTGGTGTACCGGTGGCGGCCTGGCTTGGCAGTATTATGGGTTGGCGCGGAACTCAACTTGCGCTGGCTGGACTCGCGTTTTTTTCAGCCGCAGTGATGATTGTCGGACTTCGAGATTCTGCGGTGAATACACGGGTGGGCGACGCGCAGCCTCAAAAACGTGCGAGCTTGCGTCAAGCGCTGACCGGACCGGTCATTCGATTGTTTGTGGCGTTGATTGTGGAGCGTGTTTCGTTTGGACTTGCGGCGTTCTATTATGCTGCCTATCTGCGCACTACCTACCACTTGCCCATCGAAGCCGTAGCGATGCCGCTGGTAGGGTTTGCGTTAGGCAATATCGCGGGGACTGTTGCCGGAGGGCAGGTTGCAGATCGGTTTGCGTATCGACGAATAAATTTTGCTATCTCATTGGTTATTACCGGTCTGTTGGCAATACCCTGGTTTGTATGGCAATCATCGTTACAGCTCACTGTTGCGCTGGGCGTGCTATTCGCTTTTTTCAACGCGCTGGCTCGACCATCGTTACTTGCAGCTCTGGCGGAAGTACCGCCTGATTCGCGTAGTTTAGTGATGGGACTAAACAGTTCAGTAGCGAGTATCGGATGGCTGGCAGCGGCGCTGGTAGGTGGATGGTTTTATATTAGTGTGGGTTTTGGGGGCTTCGGGCCCCTGATGGCGGCTATGTGTGTGGCAGGTGCTTTGGTCGTGATTCCTGACAGCAAATTGCGGCGGCTTTAATTGCTGTCTGAAGCAGGACTGGTTTGCAGGTAGACGAAAACCTGATCAGAGAAGCCACTGAGGAAAAACTGATTTTCCTGCGATTGATTCACCACTGAATAGTTGATTTGGGTTTTTTCGTATTCATCACCCAGTCGACCGCTCAGGTTTTCAATATACGCCTCGGAGGTGATGGTGATATCTCGATGCGGAATTTCAAACACCTGTATCGGCGTCGCTGAGGTGACGAATAATCCATCAGAATATTGATTATTAATCCACTTCGAAACCAGATCGGTTGTGGTTGAGTTGTCGAATAGATAGACCGTGCCTTTGCGATCGAAATCGCGAGACTGGTTGTCGAATTCTATAAAAAGTACCGCATTTTGATTTTCAAAATGATAAATCTGCAGTGTGTCGCGGAAGCGGATGTTACAGAAACACTGAGTAATTGTTTTGGTCAGACTCGTGGTGTCTGATACTAGTAGTTCTCGCTCCCCTTCAACCACCGCTGGAGCGATATCATCGTTACTAATCAGGGAGGTACTGGTCGTTGAGTCGTCACCAGTATTACCGCCGGAGCCGCAAGAAGCAGCCAGGGCCAGCAACAGGGGCAGGACCAAACGAAATAACTTGGGGAGTGTAGCTTCCACTGGGAAAATACGACCAACCTATTGTGATAGATGTAAAGGGTCTGTGGAACTACTGCAATATTTACTCCAGAGTAAAACCTGGCGGGGGGATCACGGATGTTCAGGCGGCAGTAAATTTGAAAACGACGACAGACTAGTCATGTGCGTCAATTGTCCTGAGTGTTGCGTCCTGTTTAAGTTGTACCGCTATCCATTGCGCCTTCCCACTTTCACGATCAATCTCAAACTGATAAAACGCGGGTTCGGTGTAGCAGGGGTTCCGTCACATGGACTGCTGGACGGGGAACCTTGCAGAGGGGACCACCCGATATTCAGGGTGGTCCGACGCTGAATTTAGCCGACAATATTATGGTCTGGTCCGTAGGGGTAACCGCTAATGTTTTTAGCCCCGTTTTCAGTGATGATCAATATATCGTGTTCGCGATAACCACCAGCGCCTTTCATGTGGGCTGGAATGGTCAGCATGGGCTCCATAGAGATCACCATGCCGGGCTGTAGAATTGTGTCGATATCTTCGCGAAGTTCCAGGCCTGCCTCGCGCCCGTAGTAGTGACTCAGAACGCCAAAAGAATGACCGTAACCAAAAGACCGATACTGTAGTAAGTCTAGTGCCGCAAAATAATCGTTGATGCCTGCACAAATATCCTGACAGCTGGTACCGGGCTTTATTAGAGATAACCCCAGTTCATGAGCTCCGACATTAGCATTCCAGATTTGCAATGAACGGTCATCAGGATCGCCCGCAAATAGTGTGCGTTCCAGTGCAGTGTAGTAGCCATTTATCATCGGGAAAGTATTTAGGCTCAATATATCGCCGTGCTCCAGTTTCCTGGTGGTTACCGGGTTATGGGCTCCATCCGTATTTAGCCCTGACTGAAACCAAACCCAGCTATCACGCAGCTCCGAATCCGGAAATGCCTCGCTGATGGCAAGCTCCATGGCATCTCGTCCCGCCATGGCGACATCTATCTCGCGAGTCCCCACTTTGATCGCATCGCGAATTGCGTAAGCGCCAAGATCTGCGATTCTCGCACCTTCCCGAATTAATGCTATTTCCTCGCTCGACTTGTACATGCGTTGTTGCATTGATGCGCCGGCAATATCAGTGGTTGATTCGGGTTTAAGAAAATCCGTCAGCAGAGCATGCTGTTGAAGGTTTAAGTGATCCCCCTCAATACCGATGCGCGCACCGGTGCCAGTGACTTTTCTGACTGCCCGCCAATAATTATTTCGTTGCCAGTCGGTATAAACCAGGTTGTTGGTGGCGCTGCGGCGTGCTGGCTGGTCGGCATCAATGCCTGCGGAAATAGTGACCGCATCGTCTGCAGTGACGACACATGCATAGGGCCTGCCGAATGCACAGTAGAGAAAGCCGGAGTAGTAGGCAATTCCGTGCATCGAAGTGAGAACAATTGCTGACAAATCCCGTTGCTGCATGATTTTTCGCAGTCCGGATAATCGGTTGTGGAATTCTTGTGGTGTGAATGGAAGGGACGTTGCCGAGTGTGTGGCCGGGGTATAAAAATCAGTTCTGGTAGACATGGAAAGACTCCGGTTTATCCGGGTCTTTGTGTCCCGGAATTATTCCGGGCGTACAGGATGAAAGCGAAAGGGTGCAGGAAATCAGGTTTTTCGCGGGCGCACTAATTAAAGTGTTGGCGACGCCATCGCCATTGCCTGGC
>CAZNOB010000044.1:0-31789 GCA_964574535.1 uncultured Granulosicoccaceae bacterium
GTTGAAGCGTTTCGGAGAAACCGATGATCGTAAGGATGAATTAATCGGCTGAGTTAACTGTTGTTGGCAGATCTCGAAAAAAACGTTTTTTAGATCGTGCATCTCTTCGTGTGTAAAAGGAATCGCTATGTTTTAGTGTTTTCAGGCTGCAGAAAAACTAAAAGAGTTGCTCGGCTACGTGAATACTTTTAAGTTTCTAATGAATATTTTCAAAGTAGGCCACTCTCGCGGCCAGTTTTTAAGTGTTGTCGGCACGAGTTTCAAGTGCTGTTAGTTTTTCTACAGCCCCGTTAGGTGTCTCTTTATTTTGCGTCCTGGAGTGTTTTTATGCGCAATCAGCGAATTGCCCGGGCAAGCTGGCGAGCAATGCTTGATGGCTAAACAAGTTAGGTGCAGAATGGAGGCCCATTGAAATTCCGGGTTCCCGACATACAGATCTCGACAAGGTTCACCTAACCATGGTTGACGAAGTTAAACGATATTCAGCGCTGCAGCGTTATGGGATATTAGATTCTCCGCCGAATACCGTGTTGGATTGTATCACCGCGGCCGCGTCAGCGGTATGTGATACGCCGATGGCGCTGATTACCTTGCTTGATCCGGACCGACAGTGGTTTTTATCGCGTATTGGTGTTGATATCACTGAAACCCCTCGTGATATTTCGTTTTGTACGCATGCAATAAAAAACCCTCAAGAATTGACTGAAGTGTCAGACACTGAAAGGGACGAGCGTTTCATAAACAGTCCTCTAGTCGTTGGGGACTTAAAAATTCGGTTTTACGCGGGTAAACCGTTGTGTACGCCAGACGGCTATGCCCTGGGCACGCTATGCGTGATTGGCAACAAACCCAAGTCGCTAACACCGGCGCAGAAAGCCTCTTTGAGTCACCTGGCTCGCCTGGTGATGCTGTTGTTGGAAGATCGAATAAATTCACCTCTATCTGTCATAGGGCGGGCCGTTGAAGAAAATCTGCCCAATGGTGTGGTAATTACCAGTGCTCGGGATCCGGACTACCCCATCACTTTTTGTAATAAGGGTTTTGAAGTTATCACTGGCTATTCATTTGCGGAAATAGTGGGTAAAAATTGTCGTTTTCTGCAGGGGGTTGATACTGATAGCGATAAAGTCGCGCTGATTCAAAAGGCAATAAAAAATAACGAATCTTGTACAACGGTGATCAAAAACTATCGCAAGGATGGCTCGGAATTCTGGAACGAGTTTACCCTTTTGCCAATTCCGGATGGAACAGGCGAGTTGAGTTATTTTCTTGGGTTTCAATATGATGTATCTGCCCGGGTTAACGCTCAGGCAGCGCTTGAGTCAAGCCATGAGGGATTAAGAAAATCGCTGGATCTACACTCGCAAGTCAGTGACAAGCTGGCAGGGGCCAACGTAGCGCTGAAAAAGGAAATGACACAGAGGATCAACACTGAGTTGCAGTCATTGAAGTTACAAAATGAATTACTGCATACCGGACGGTTAACCACCATGGGAGAAATGGCAACCGGTTTAGCCCATGAGCTAAATCAGCCACTTCTTGCTATATCTCAAAGTGCGGATGCAGCGATCATGGTGGCGCGGGAAAACTGCGCAACTGATGCAGAGCTTCTCGAGTGTCTTGATGATATTCAATCGCAAACTCAGCGTGCCGGTGAAATCATCAGGGCGCTCAGGCAATTTATAAGCAGGGATACGTCAAAGCGCTGTGAGGTTGATATCAACGCGTTAGCGTGGCAGTCGGTTCGATTGATAAAGAGTGATGCGAGAGCACTGAATATTAAAATCAACGTAGTTGAAGGAGAAATCCCTAATCCCTCAGTTGATCGTGTGCAGATTGCACAGGTTCTGGTTAATTTGTTGCGAAACAGTGTAGATGCCATCTCCGGGTTGCCGATATCCAGATTAAAAAGCGTTTTTCATGAAGTAACTGTTGAAACTTCTCTTCGGGGTAACAGCGTTGAGGTTGCAGTGATGGATACAGGACCAGGCTTCGAATCAGGTATAGACCCTTTCAAGGCCTTTGAGACTAGCAAGAAAAATGGTTTGGGTATCGGGTTATCAATCAGTAAATCTATTGTTCAGTCGCATCATGGTGAGTTACTTTTGGATAAATTTTTTGAAAGAGGGGGCAGGGTACTATTTACATTGCCCATAGAGTCAGTGCCAGCGAAAATGAGAAAATGAACCAGTGAGTTCGATTGAATTCATCATAAACTGCAAAAAGCTGTGGCAACAAGCGCGGTAAAGTAACAGTGTAAAAATTATGTGATAATTACCTGAACCAAAGACACTGGTGGGTCGTAACAAGACCATTAGTAATGAGACTAATTTCAGCGTCCCGGATTTATGTAGCTGGTACCTCTAACAGGGCTTATTATGCGCTTAGGGAATGCAAAAATGAACAATGCCTACTTTGGGTTATGGCTTCTGTGGGCACATGTATGACAATTGATCGGCCAATGGTATTCCTTGTCGACGATGACCCAGCGGTACTTAAGTCGCTGCCTCGGGCGTTACGCAGGCATGGCCTTGATGTTGAGGCTTTTTCTTCGGCACGTGAATTCCTGAATTCGTATACTGATCGCCCCGGGTGTTTAGTGCTTGATCTCAGCATGCCGGGAATGTCTGGACTTGAACTACAACAAGAGTTGATAAAACTCGAGATGGACATCCCGATTATTTTTATTACCGGGCATGGGGGAGTGCCGGAGTCAGTGGAAGCATTGCGCGCCGGAGCAGTTGATTTTCTCGAGAAACCTTTTTTGCCAGAGACTCTGCATAAAAGGATTGATGAAGCGATAGCTCAGGATAAAAAAGCACGAATTCGGGCGACACATGTAAAGGATATTCAGGCGCGATTCGGGCTTTTAACTGAACGGGAGTACGAGGTCTTTCTGCTTCTGGTCGAGAAAGACTCGGCGCCGTCCAGTAAAGAAATTGCTCGCGCATTGGGCATAAGCCATAGAACGGTTGAGCACCATCGTTCCCGAATACTGGAAAAAACTGCCTCAAGATCTGTACTGGAGCTAAAAACATTGGCGATGGAAGCGGGTGTTGCAAGAACTGAAAATGAACAGAAAACGTTTCTGCCCGACGAGTAATAAGTTATAGGCAGGAACAATAAGATTAGCCAAACACTGTTCTCATACAGAAGCGGAGGCAAATCGACTGAATGTCGAAAAGTCGATGTTGCTTCCACACATGATGATGCCAACCCTAGCGGATTGCAGTTCATTCTTTAACGGATGCTTTAGTGCTGTGATAGCAGCGGCGCAAGCAGGCTCAACTGCCAGATTCAGGTCAGTGAATATTGTTTGCATGCTTGCTGCGAGTTGTTCATCACTCACAGTGACCATGGCGTCCACAAATTTTTCGACGATGGCATAAGACAACGGCAGATGCATGGGTGCCCCCAGGCTGTCGGCAATTGTCGAGACGGAGACTTCCGGAATAGGGGCGCCTTTAGCAAGGCTAATGCTCATGCCTTGCGCACCTTCCGGCTCAACACCGTAAACTTTACAATCCGGATTGATCTGTTTGACTGCGGATGCAATGCCGGAGATCAGACCACCGCCACCCACCGGCACAATGATGGCGTCGAGATCGGGGATATCGTCATATAGCTCAAGACCCACCGTGGCTGTGCCGGCAAAGGTATGCATACCCTCAAACGGATGTACAACGGTGCGACCTTCCTGTTCCTGCAACTCACTAACGATATCCATCAGTTCGGCAATATCGTTACCCAGCACTATTTCTGCGCCCAGGTTTTTACAGCATTCGACTCGATAGGGATTTGCTGTTCTTGGCATAACAACCTTGCCCGAAGTGTTAAGGGCTCTGGCCGCGTAGGCTGTGGCGATAGCATGATTTCCCGCAGAAAACGCAGTGATGCCCCTGCTTTTTTGTTGTTCTGAAAGTTGCATTACTGTGTTGATTGCACCGCGGGCTTTAAAGCTGCCGGTACGCTGTAGCAATTCCATTTTCAACCAGACTTTCATTTTGCCGAACACCTCGGTGTGTTGACCGTAATAGGGCAAAGTCGGGGTGCGAATGATGTAGGGCTCAATGTTCCTGGCAGTCGCTTTTATGGTGTCCAGATCAGGGAAATTGCTCATTGATTTTTCTCCACTGTGTTGCGCCTTATATACAGTCCCACGAATAGTAAGAGGTATACCATCACGAGCATGCCCGGTAGCCCGTAGGTAGTTGACCAGGTAACAGACCAGCCTCCGCTAATTGAACCAAGCAAGGCACCAATGCCCCACATCACCGAAAATGTTGCTGATCCGTCAATGAGGTCACGACCATCGAAACGATCCCCCAGCGACTTCAATGACACGGTGTAGACACCGTAGCCGGTTGAGCCTGCGATCACTAAAGCGGGCCACAGCAGTTGACTATGAATTATCCAGGGTATTGATGCAGTAATTATGGTGGTGATGGCCGCTAGCCACATCATCAATGATCGAGCCGGTATTTTATCTGCCAGCCATCCAATGGGAATTTGCAATACTATATTGCCTGCAATCAGGGCTGTCAGTGCAAAAGCAGCGGCACTCGCGCTCAGGCCGTTTTCGACGCCATAAACTGGCCATAGGGATAGTGTTGCCGCATCAAAAATGGCAAAGCTGCCCACGGCAGCTACCAGCATCGGGGCTTTAAACGCGAACGAAAAAACACCTGATGCCGAGTTTTCTTCCTGGTGCGCAGGCGCTACATCGCGGATCATTGTGATGGGAATGACGCCAATAGCTATCGCGATTGCGCCAATGATAAAAGGGGTCCAGCCCTCTATGCCAATAAAGCCAATCAAAGCCGGGCCGCCAGCGAAACTCGCCGATAGAACGCTGGCGTAAATCGCGACAACTTTGCCTCGGTTAGCCTGACTGGCAGAGCCGACAATCCAGGCTTCGCTCAGCACAAAAAGTGTTGAGATCGACACACCTTGCAGCATTCGGATGATAAACCAGGCGCTGAGAGAGTCGAAAAGCTTGTAGCAAATAATCAGCGCCCCGGTGCTCAGCGCGGCAATGATCGCCAGATTACGCGCGCCAAATCGCATAGACAGCGCTGGTATCAACGGAGAAAATAATAAGATACCCACCGGCATCATGGCCGAGTTAAGGCCGATCATATCTGCAGGGATGTCGCGTTGCTGGAGAATCAGTGACAACAATGGCGCTGTCATTCCAAATGCAAGTCCGAATACCGTGATTGCAGAACAGGCAGCAATCAGATTGCGTAACTTGTTCGATACCTCTACAGAAGTGTGATGTTCGGTGTCGCCCATTCTGGTCTCTTTAAATACTAAGGTGGCACAGCCTCTCGCTCTTCATGCGTGGCGTTTTCTGTGAGCGGTGTGCAAGGCCGGTAATCTACGCCCTCTGTGGTCTGTGTGTCTAACTAATTGTTATGCAATTCACCTTCTGTTTTAGCGAGAGCAGCGGGTGTGGTGTTGCAAAATTGTGTCAACCGGGTGATGACAAAGGTCGGCTTGTGTTGAGCTCGCAGGAAGTAGTTATTCTTAATTGCCGAACTCAATAGACAATAATTGGGGGATTCCGTAGAATGTGCGTCGCCTCCGCGGCAGTTTGATGTCGCATTCCTTTCCCCAAACTTTAGAGAAACTACATTGCGTAAACACGCAATACTTACGCTCGCAGACGGCACAGTCTTCGAAGGTTATTCGATTGGCGCTGAAGTCATTGGTGTCGGCGAGGTAGTATTTAATACAGCGATGACCGGCTATCAGGAAATACTGACAGACCCGTCTTATGCCAAACAGATAGTTACCCTGACCGCGCCGCATATCGGCAATACCGGTGTTAACGCTGACGATGAAGAGTCTGCTGGTCTCTACGTAGCGGGATTGGTGATTCGGGATCTGCCCCTGCAAACCAGCAGTTTTCGAAGCGAGAAAACACTGACTGAGTACCTTCAGGAAAATAGTATTGCCGCAATTTGTGATATCGATACCAGGCGACTAACGCGCTTGCTGCGCGAAAAAGGTGCGCAGGCAGGCGTGATTGATTGTAGCGCCAGTCCGGACCCTGCAGCGGCCGTTGCTCATATTCAATCTTTTGGCGGGCTGGTTGGCCTCGATCTGGCGCGTGAGGTTTCGACGCCTACCGGTTATGAATGGAATCAAGGCACCTGGCAGCTGGACGCATCAACCAAAGAGACTTCGCCTCAGGCCCATCATATAGTTGCCATGGATTTCGGTGTGAAGCGAAATATCCTGCGAATGTTGGTGGATCGCGGTTGCCGGGTGACCGTAGTCAATGCGCAAACCAATGCAGCAGAAATATTGGCTTTAAAACCAGATGGTGTCTTTCTCTCTAATGGTCCCGGTGACCCGGAGCCATGTACTTATGCCATTGAAACAATAAAATCCCTGACAGAAGCTAAAGTGCCTTTGTTCGGGATTTGTCTTGGGCATCAGTTGCTGGCTTTGGCCAGTGGTGCAAGTACCATGAAAATGAAATTCGGGCATCATGGCGCGAATCACCCGGTGGTTGACCTGGCTACCTCAACGGTGATGATCAGCAGTCAAAACCATGGTTTTGCGGTGGATGAAGACAGCCTGCCGGCTCATCTCAGGGCGACGCATCGTTCATTGTTTGACCAAAGCCTGCAGGGAATTGAACGGACCGATGTACCGGCGTTCAGTTTTCAGGGGCATCCTGAAGCGAGCCCGGGTCCACATGATGTCGCCCCTCTCTTTAACCGCTTCATTGACATGATTGAATCCAAAAAAAATGCCACGCCGTAACGATATCAAAAGCATTCTGGTGATTGGGGCAGGACCCATTGTTATTGGTCAGGCTTGTGAATTCGACTACTCAGGCGCGCAGGCTTGTAAGGCGCTTCGAGAGGAGGGCTATCGTGTTGTTTTGGTGAACTCCAACCCTGCCACCATCATGACTGATCCTGCTACTGCTGATGTTATTTACATCGAGCCGGTTGAATGGCGGGTGGTTGAAAAAATCATAGCGCGTGAAAAACCGGATGCAATTCTGCCAACCATGGGTGGACAAACAGGTCTTAATTGTGCGCTCGATCTTAATAACAACGGTGTGCTTGAAAAATATTCGGTAGAGTTAATCGGAGCCAAGCCCGAAGCGATTGATCTGGCTGAAGATCGTGATAAATTTCGACATGCAATGACTGAAATTGGACTGGCTACCCCGGCTGCACAAATAGCGCACAGCATGGAAGAAGCCTATGCCGGGCTTGAGATAATCGGTTTTCCAACTATCATCCGGCCGTCGTTTACCATGGGCGGAAGCGGCGGTGGAATTGCCTACAATCGGGAGGAATTTACCGAGATTTGTGAGCGTGGATTATCTTTATCACCCACCACTGAAATTCTCATGGAAGAATCAGTGCTAGGCTGGAAAGAATATGAAATGGAAGTGGTTCGTGATACTGCGGATAACTGTATCATTGTGTGTTCAATTGAAAACCTCGATCCCATGGGTGTACACACCGGTGATTCAATAACGGTAGCCCCTGCCCAGACTCTTACTGACAAAGAATATCAAATTATGCGTAATGCCTCGATTGCGGTGTTGCGAAAAATTGGTGTGGAAACCGGCGGGTCGAATGTGCAATTTGCCGTAAATCCGGAAAACGGCAGCCTGATTGTTATAGAAATGAACCCTCGCGTCTCACGTTCATCGGCACTGGCATCAAAGGCGACTGGTTTCCCGATTGCCCGGGTTGCGGCAAAACTGGCGGTCGGATTTACCCTGGATGAGTTATCCAACGATATCACTGGCGGCGCAACTCCGGCCTCGTTTGAGCCTGCTATCGATTACGTAGTCACTAAAATACCGCGCTTTACGTTTGAAAAATTCCCTAAAGCTGATGCCAGACTAACTACTCAAATGAAATCGGTTGGTGAGGTAATGGCGATTGGCCGGAATCAGCAGGAATCTTTGCAAAAAGCACTGCGTGGTTTGGAAATTGGTGTAAGCGGTCTGGATGAAATTTTGCCGGCCAATCTTTCACATGATGATATTGAAAACGAACTGCAATTGCAGTTAAGCCAGCCCGGGGATCGTCGGTTATGGTATGTAGCGGATGCATTCAGGCAAGGCTATAGTTTAAAGCGTCTGCATAATATTACGCGTATTGATCCGTGGTTTCTGGCGCAGATAGAAGATTTAGTGCTTAGTGAACAGTCCCTGGCTGGGCGCTCTGTAAGTTCGATCGAACGAGCTGAGCTGCGACAGCTAAAGCGCAAAGGTTTTTCAGATATGCGTTTGGCTCATGTTCTGGGGGTTAGTGAAGATGCTGTTCGCGAGCATCGGCATGCTATGAATCTTCGCCCCGTATACAAACGTGTTGATACCTGTGCTGCAGAGTTTGCAACCAATACAGCTTATCTCTATTCCAGTTATGAAGAAGAGTGTGAAGCCGAGCCCACAGACCGCGACAAGATTGTCGTGTTGGGTGGTGGACCTAATCGTATAGGGCAGGGTATCGAGTTTGATTACTGCTGTGTGCATGCCGCACTTGCCATGCGAGAAGATGGATATGAAACCATCATGATTAACTGCAACCCTGAAACAGTTTCTACTGACTACGATACTTCTGATCGTCTTTATTTTGAGCCGCTTACCTTTGAAGATGTCTCTGAAGTGCTGCACGTTGAAAACCCGAAAGGGGTTATTGTTCAATATGGTGGGCAGACGCCGCTAAAGCTTGCAGATAAGTTGTGGACAAACGGAGCGCCCGTCATTGGTACCTCGCCAGACGCAATTGATCTGGCTGAAGATCGCGAACGGTTTAAACAGATGATTGAAAAAATCGGTTTACGCCAACCACCCAACTTAACCGCCAGCACCGAAGATCAGGCTCAGAAAGCCGCAGCTGAAATAGGGTATCCGCTGGTGGTAAGGCCGTCCTACGTGCTTGGTGGCAGAGCCATGGAGATAGTCTACAGCGATGACGAGTTGCGCCACTATATGGCGACTGCGGTTTCCGTATCGAATGATTCGCCGGTGTTGCTTGATCGTTTTCTGGATGATGCAATTGAAGTAGATGTCGACGCTGTCTGTGATGGGAAAACAGTCGTCATTGGCGGAATCATGGAGCATATCGAACAAGCCGGTGTACATTCCGGAGATTCAAGTTGTTCGCTGCCACCGTATAGTTTATCTGCTGAAATTCAGGATGAACTCGCTCGTCAAATGACACAGATGTCGCTTGAATTGGGTGTGGTGGGTCTGGTGAATGCGCAGTTTGCAATCAAGGGTGGTGATATTTATGTGATCGAGGTTAACCCTCGCGCGTCACGCACCGTGCCTTTTGTGTCAAAGGCTACTGGTGTGCCTTTGGCTGCAATTGCAGCGCGCTGCATGGCTGGCGTCACATTGGCGCAGCAGGGATTTACTCAACCGATAAAATCCGCGTTTTTTGCGGTCAAAGAATCTGTATTTCCGTTTAACAAGTTTCCCGGCGTTGACCCTTTGCTTGGGCCTGAGATGAAATCTACAGGTGAGGTCATGGGCAGTGGTCGCAGCTTTGCAGAAGCGTTTGGTAAAAGCTCACTGGCTGCTGGTATGCCGTTGCCGAGCGCCGGTACTGTGCTGTTGAGTGTGCGTGATGCTGATAAACCTAGAGCCGCTGAACTTGCAGCAAAAATTCATCAAGCTGGCTTCACTTTGCATGCTACTGGTGGTACGCAGAAAGCAATTGTTGCCGCCGGTATACCGTGCGAGCAGGTGAATAAAGTCAAAGAGGGTCGCCCTCATGTGGTTGATATGATAAAAAATGATGCACTATCATTGATAATCAACACCACCGATGGCAAGCAGGCAATCAGGGATTCTTTTCTGATCAGGCGGGAGGCGCTCAATCACCGAATTGCCTATGCCACGACAATTGCGGCGGGAGACGCTATTTGTGCTGCAGTTAGTTTTGCCGACAACGAATCAGTAAACAGTGTTTACAGTCTACAAGAAATACATGAGGAACTGACATGAGTAAGGTGCCACTAACAGCGGAAGGTGCCGAACGGCTGCGTGAGGAACTGAGCGATCTTAAGTCTGTGCAGCGCCCACGTGTCATACAGGCGATTGCCGATGCCCGTGAGCACGGGGATTTAAAGGAGAATGCCGAATACCATGCAGCACGTGAACAGCAGAGTTTTATTGAAGGTCGTATCAATGATATTGAGGGTAAACTGTCTCATGCTCAGGTAATCGATATCAAGGAGATGAACGCTGACGGTAAAATTATCTTCGGTACCACGGTAGAGTTAATGGATCTCGATACCGACGAGGCTGTGACTTATCGGATAGTGGGGGATGACGAGGCCGACATTAAGCAAGGTTTGATCAGCTATAGTTCTCCACTGGCTCGTGCGATTATCGGTAAACGTGAAGGTGACGAGATCGCATTTGATGCACCTGGTGGCGTCCGGGAGTACGAAGTGATAAAGGTAAGCTATATTTAACCTGGATTATTCACAAAATCGCGTCTTCGCACCTATGTTTTTGATTCCGTCCAAAGATAGTTTGAAGGTGGTTGGATTCTTTTGCAATTATCAACAAACGGCAGTTAGTCGCTGTATCCGGTGGCTTACTTTGGAAACAATATGACGGGCTTTTCGTGATTGCGCTTAAATAGCACTGCTATCTGGCCAATCTGCTGAATAATATGCGCCTCGTGATCTTCAGCCAGCCTTGAAATAGCGGCACGCCGTTCGTCACGATCAGCGATGCCAACTTTAATTTTGATGAGCTCATGATGTGTCAGAGCGATATCCAGCTCAGCCAGTAGTGATTCGGTAATGCCTTTCTGCCCGACTCGTACCACTGGAGATAAAGGGTGGCACATTGATTTCAAGTGGTGTAACTGTTTTTTGTTGGGAGTCATAATTGTGTGGCTTGGAAAAGCGCATCGACGGGGCGATAAAGGCACGCAAGTGTACACGAGAACACCAGCATGAGTCGCAGCAAAAGTAGCCGGCAATGGCTAAATGAGCATCACTCGGACGATTTTGTGATCAGGTCGCGTCAGCAAAACTGGCGTTCGCGTGCGGTTTACAAGCTAGCGGAGATCGATGAGCGTGATCGTTTGATCCGCCCAAATATGTGTGTGATCGAGCTGGGTGCTGC
Source organism: uncultured Granulosicoccaceae bacterium (assembly GCA_964574535.1). Lineage (GTDB taxonomy): Bacteria > Pseudomonadota > Gammaproteobacteria > Granulosicoccales > Granulosicoccaceae. The sequence continues at coordinate 11,135 of CAZNOB010000044.1, forward strand.
TCCAGGTGGATGGACTCAGTATGTTGCAGGCAAATTGTCGGGTAAAGGTTTTTTGCTGGCGCTGGACATTCTCGAAATGGATTCAGTTGCCGGTGCGACTATTCTGGAAGCAGACTTTACCGAAGATGAGGCACTTGATCTGATCAGAACGACTCTTGATGGGCGGTCAGTGGACCTTGTTTTGTCTGATATGGCCCCCAACTTCACTGGACAACCCGTTGTTGATCAGCCTCGTTCGATTTATTTGGCTGAATTGGCACTGGATATGTGTAGTGAATTCCTTGCCCCGGGTGGAAGTCTGCTATTCAAGACATTCCAGGGTGCCGGGTTTGAAGAACTTAACCGGGAAGTCCGCAAACAGTTTTCGGTTGTTAAAAGCCGTAAGCCAGCTGCTTCCAGGCCCAGGAGCCGAGAAGTCTTTATCTTGGCGAAAAACAAGTTTTAGCGGTAAATGGTTTATAATCTGTGAACCCTGCGCATTTTTTAGCTGGGCAACAAGAATAACTCGAGGCGATTTCGGTTTGAACGACCTTTTAAAAAATGTACTTTTGTGGGTAGTTATCGCTGTCATTTTAGTGGCAGTGTTCAACAACCTTGGCGGACAGGCGCAAGTCGGAACGCCGATCAGCTATTCTGAATTCATCAACGAAGTGAAGTCAGGGCAGATTCAAACAGCGAATATCGCCGGGCGCGAAATCACGGGTCGCAATTCGACCGGTGTTTACAGCACGTATAGCCCCGAGACTGATAATCGATCGCTGATTGGAGATTTGCTTGATGCAGGTGTGGTGATCGAAGCCGAGCCGCCCGAAAATCCCAACTTCCTGTTGCAGCTACTCTTAAACACCTTCCCGTTCCTGTTGTTTATAGGGATTTGGATTTATTTCATGCGTCAAATGCAAGGCGGTGGTGGTGGTCGTGGTGCCATGTCATTTGGCAAAAGCAAGGCGCGATTGCTCGGTGAGGATCAGGTCAAGGTCACCTTTGCTGATGTCGCAGGCGTCGAAGAAGCCAAGCATGAAGTTGAAGAGTTAGTTGAGTTTCTGCGCGATCCGGGCAAGTTTCAAAAGCTCGGTGGTAAAATTCCTCGCGGTGTTTTATTGGTGGGTTCACCCGGTACAGGTAAAACTCTGCTCGCAAAAGCTATTGCCGGCGAAGCAAAAGTGCCTTTTTTTACTATTTCCGGTTCAGATTTCGTTGAGATGTTTGTTGGTGTTGGTGCGTCACGTGTCCGCGACATGTTCGAGCAAGCCAAGAAACACGCACCCTGCATTATCTTTATCGATGAGATTGACGCTGTCGGTCGGCACCGTGGTGCAGGTCTGGGTGGTGGTCATGATGAACGCGAGCAAACACTTAACCAGTTGCTGGTTGAAATGGACGGGTTTGAAGGTAACGAAGGCGTGATTGTGATCGCTGCAACCAACCGGCCCGACGTGCTTGACCCTGCATTGTTGCGTCCCGGTCGTTTTGACCGTCAGGTAGTGGTGCCTCTCCCGGACGTGCGCGGACGAGAGCAGATTTTTCGGGTCCACATGAACAAAGTACCTTTAGCCGATGATGTGCGTCCCGATCTTCTGGCACGTGGCACACCAGGATTTTCCGGTGCTGACCTGGCTAATCTTGTTAACGAGGCTGCATTGTTTGCAGCCCGCGAAGATAAAAAGCTTGTCGATATGGATCATTTCGAACGAGCCAAAGACAAAATCATGATGGGTGCCGAGCGCAAATCGATGGTGATGTCAGAAGACGAAAAGAAGTTGACTGCGTACCACGAAGCCGGGCATGCGATTGTCGGGCGTCTGGTGCCTGACCATGATCCTGTGTACAAAGTCACCATTATTCCCCGTGGGCGTGCGCTTGGTGTGACAATGTTTTTGCCAGAGCAAGATCGTTACAGTCTGAGTAAGCTGGGTCTGGAGAGTCAAATTTCGAGTTTGTACGGTGGCCGAGTCGCGGAAGAGATTATTTTTGGTGCGGACAAAGTTACAACCGGCGCCTCCAGTGACATCGAGCGAGCGACAGAACTTGCTCGCAATATGGTGACCAAGTGGGGACTTTCAGATTCAATGGGTCCGCTTGCATACAGTGAAGAGGAAGGCGAGGTTTTTCTAGGTCGAAGTACTTCACAGCCGAAGCAGATATCAGGTTCAACCAAAGAGTCGATTGATTCTGAAGTGAGGGCCATTATTGATCGTAATTATCAGCGAGCCGAAGATATCTTACGCACGCATATCAGTAAGCTGCACATGATGTCTGATGCTTTGATGAAATACGAAACGATCGACGTTGACCAAATCAATGCAATTATGGAAGGCCGTGAACCTGATCCTCCATCAGGCTGGACAGATGGCGGCGACAGTGGTGGTGGTAAGCCTGTGGGTGGTGTGGAAGTGAAATCAGATGTCGACTCTGATGCGCCGGATTCTCCACCTCCGGTGGCTGATCCCGACCCATTGTCCTGAGTGCCCGGGAGTCGGGCTGACTCAAAGCCGTGACCGCCCACCCCTGAAGCGAGCTGTAACAATACGCCCGAGCGGTTCCCTGAAAAACCCTCGGGCTTTTTTTGTGTCGTTATCGTGGCGATAAAGATCCGTTGCCGCAGGTAGCACAGAACTTGCGAGTCAAGCATCCAGGCGGTCAGTGGAGGTCTTTATTTTCGCTGATTGAATAATTTTAAATCATTAGTTTGGAGCCCATCCATGGCTAGAAAGTACTTCGGAACAGACGGAATGAGAGGTCGTGTTGGCACTGAGCCAATGACTGCTGGTACTGTTATGAAGTTGGGTTGGGCTGCGGGTAAGGTCCTGGCTGATCAGGGCAACCGCGATGTGATAATCGGTAAGGACACCAGGGTGTCTGGATATTTGTTCGAATCTGCACTTGAGGCGGGCCTTTCCTCTGCTGGTATCAATGTGCGTTTGCTCGGGCCCATGCCTACGCCTGCGGTTGCGTATCTGACTCGAACCTTTCGAGCGGCCGCGGGTATAGTGATTAGTGCGTCGCACAACCCCTATTATGATAATGGCGTGAAGTTCTTTTCTGCCGAAGGCACCAAACTGCCCGATGAAACCGAAGCAGCCATCGAACTTATGATGGAGCAGGAGATGCAAACGGTAGACTCCGCAGATTTAGGTCGCGCAACTCGAATTGATGATGCGCCGGGGCGTTACATAGAATTTTGTAAGAGTACCTTTCCGAGTGGTTTGCGTCTGGATAATATGAAGATCGTCGTCGACTCGGCAAACGGCGCTGCCTACCATATTGCTAAAGGCGTTTTTGAAGAGCTCGGGGCTGAAGTGGTATCAATTGGGGCCGATCCGGATGGACTGAATATAAACCGCGATTGCGGTGCAACATCGCCAGATCTGCTGAGGGCCCATGTACTAATGGAGCGTGCCGATGTTGGAGTCGCACTGGACGGTGACGCTGACCGCCTGATCATGGTGGATCACCGAGGAGAGATTGTCGACGGTGATGAGCTCTTGTATGTGCTGGTGAAGTCGCGTCTTGATATTGGCGAGAAAGTGCCCGGTGTGGCTGGAACCCTGATGAGTAATCTTGGGCTTGAGCACGGTCTTCGGGAGCTCGGCGTCGATTTTGTTCGGGCTAAAGTGGGTGATCGCTACGTGCTTGAAGAGCTTCGCAAGCGTGACTGGGCAATGGGGGGAGAATCATCCGGTCATATTATATGTCTGGATCGCACCACTACTGGTGACGGCCTGGTCGCCTCACTTCAGGTGTTGGCTTATATCCAGCAGTCTGGTGAAGCACTCGCCGCGCTGCGCGCCGGTATGACTCGATACCCTCAGGTCCTGGTGAATGTGCCTCTCAGTCATCGCGAAGCGCTTAACGATAACGCTGAGGTGGCCGATGTAATCGCCGAAGCCGAAAAAGAGCTTGGCGATGCCGGTCGCGTGTTGCTGAGACCTTCTGGTACTGAGCCTGTGGTGCGGGTAATGGTGGAGGGACGCGTTGCTAACGATGTGGAAAAAATCTGTCACCGTGTCGCTGAGGCCGTCGGCCGAGTGCTTGGTTAGTCTGCATTATTCACAAGGCGAACGGATCATTCTGGTTGGTTGATATTGCAAAGTGATCTAGTGGCATTTTAGTCCCTGGTCGGAAATTACAGGCTGTCTGTTCAACGTCAGGCCGCAAAAGGTTTTGCATCTTCTGTCAATTTCCCACCGCACGTGGTTCTTCTAACGTCACCAAAATGATCGATAAATACACGTCAGGACGAGTTGCACTGGCAGAGGATCTGTCGCCCAGGCTGCGGGAGGCGCGCGGGGGCTTTTTGCGCAGGGTTATTTGATTGCCGAGGCCGGGTAAATTTCACGCAATTGTTTGTAATACAACATAGTGCATATAAGCGACTACAATAAGGTCGCTGTCATCTGATTGCTTTTTGGCTGTGCGCAAGGTACCCTTGCGCGCTTTTGGGTGTGTTTTAAATGGCACACCAAATAACCCGTCACACTCGTGACTGAGAGTTAATCACCTATGCGTTCGCCTATTGTCGCTGGCAACTGGAAACTTAATGGTTCCAGAGAAAGCGCCGGCAACCTCGCTCGCGAAGTCTCTGCTGCTCCCGTTAACGGAGTAGAGGTCGTCGTGTGTCCAGCCTCTGTACACCTTGCTGAAATTGCGCAGATCGTCGCAGGCAGTGCGGTGAAGCTTGGAGCGCAAAACGCGGCATCTCATGAAAGCGGCGCTTATACCGGTGAAGTTTCCTCATCGATGCTTGCTGAATACGGCTGTGAATTTGTGATTATTGGGCACTCCGAACGTCGCAGTATTTTCGGTGAAGACTCTGCTGCCTGTGCGGCTCGTCATCATGCTGTCAAACAGGCTGGCCTGACACCAATTTTTTGTGTTGGTGAAAGTCTTGAAGAGCGTGAGTCCGGCGATACAATGACTGTAGTCAGGCAACAGTTGCAAGCAGCTTTTGACCAATCCGGTGCTGATGCATTTGCTGGTGCAGTGGTCGCGTATGAGCCGGTCTGGGCTATTGGAACAGGCAAGACAGCTACCCCTGAACAGGCTCAGGAAGTCCATCAGGCCATCCGTGAGTTTGTCGGTTCTCAGCATAAAGAAAGCGCAGATGCATTGCGCATTCTGTATGGCGGAAGTGTTAAGCCCGATAATGCTCAAGAGCTTTTTGCAAAACCGGATATAGATGGCGGACTGATTGGCGGTGCGGCATTAAAGAGCGTAGATTTTCTGGCTGTCTGCAACGCTGCACTTGCCAGATAAGTAAAAGAATTTAATCGAACCTAACGGAACAACTCACCGATGCAAACTATTGCTCTTGTTATACACGTGTTTTTGGCGCTGGGCGTCATTGGCCTGGTGTTGATTCAACATGGAAAGGGCGCCGATGCAGGAGCGGCTTTTGGCAGTGGCGGTGGTGCTGGTGGTGCTTCCGCTTCGGTATTCGGCTCTCGTGGTTCAGGTTCATTTCTGACTCGCATGACAACCTTGTTCGCTCTGGCTTTCTTCGCCACTAGCCTAGTGTTGTTTTTCTTTGCATCACAGCGTGATTCCACAATTGGCAGTGTTGTTGATGGAGTTGAAATTCCTGAGGTTGAAACCCCTGCGATAGAGTCTGATTTGCCTGTAACTCCCTCGATTGATACTACTGAATCTGTTCCTGCGGTAGAGTCAGACGTGCCTGCAGCACCTGAAGCAGGAGATGCCACGAAGGAATAGCTTGGGGATGACTTTGACTAAAATAATTCAGGAGAAGTTTACCTAAAATAAATCAGATGTTTTTATCTTTTCTGGTTTAAAATAATAGAGTTAACGCAATTCAAATGAAGCCGACGTGGTGGAATTGGTAGACACGCTATCTTGAGGGGGTAGTGGCGCAAGCCGTCCCGGTTCGAGTCCGGGCGTCGGCACCATTTGAAAATTCGTTACTAGTAATCCGGTAAGCATTGACAGTCGATAACACTGGTTGTGTGGGAAGTCTTCTGACCTGGTTAAATGAAATGCTTAGGTAAATGAAACGCTTGAAAAAGCGCGATCGGCTCACGTTTTGCACCCTATTACTTGCAGACTAACTTAAGGCTACGGAACCCGCAGGGTTAAACAATGCTCGCAAATTATTTTCCCATTCTAATTTTTATTGGTATCGCTCTGGTGTTTGGCGCGGTACTTCTTCTTGCAGGCACCCTGGTCGGGCCGACTGCCCCTAACACCGAAAAAAATTCACCCTACGAGTGTGGCTTCGAGGCGTTTGAAGATTCGCGTATGAAGTTTGATGTTCGGTACTATCTTGTGGCCATTTTATTCATCATCTTTGATCTTGAGATCGCCTTCCTGTTTCCATGGGCTGTAGTGCTTGATCAAATCAGCGTGGGAGCTTTTGTCGCGATGGGAGTCTTTCTCGGCATACTTTTGATCGGATTCATCTATGAGTGGAAGAAAGGGGCGCTGGAATGGGAATAGAAGCAGTTCTTGATAAAGGATTCCTGACCACATCTACCGATAAACTGGTGAACTGGGCGCGTACCGGTTCGCTGTGGCCAATGACTTTCGGTCTTGCCTGTTGTGCGGTTGAAATGATGCACGCCGGTGCGGCACGTTATGATCTTGATCGCTTTGGTATCGTTTTTCGGCCCAGCCCGCGCCAATCAGATGTCATGATTGTGGCAGGTACGCTGGTGAATAAAATGGCACCTGCATTACGTAAGGTCTACGACCAGATGCCGGATCCTAAATGGGTTATCTCGATGGGCTCCTGTGCCAATGGTGGTGGTTACTATCACTACAGCTATGCCGTGGTTCGGGGCTGTGATCGGATTGTTCCCGTGGATGTTTATGTACCGGGTTGTCCGCCAACCGCTGAAGCACTTCTATACGGCATTATTCAGTTACAGAATAAGATCCGCCGACCTAACGTGATTGCTCGAACCTGATGAATACAGAAAAAGCAAAGGCTTTGATCGACTCGGTAAAAAATTCCGGCCTTACGGGTATCGGTGAGGTCACCACCGCATATGGCGAAGTCACTGCGGTTGTTGAGGCGCAACACCTGATTGAAGTGGCAACAGCACTTCGCGATACACACGGTTTTGAACAATTGTCTGACCTATGTGCAGTGGACTACCTGCACTATGGTGTGGATGAGTGGGAAACCGGTGGTAGCGGTTTCAGCCGTGGAGTTTCCGCGGTTTCTGTTGGTCGCTTGAGCTTTGGCGATGAAGTACCGGTCTACGATGAAGACACGCCTCGTTTTGCGGTTGTCTATCATTTACTGTCACTAAAGAACAATCAGCGGCTCAGGCTCAAAGTGTTTGCTACCGATAATGAATTTCCAGTTGTGCCTTCAGTCGTAGATATATGGTCGTGTGCTGACTGGTCGGAACGTGAAGCGTTTGATCTCATGGGGGTTCACTTCGACGGGCATCCGGACTTACGCCGATTGCTGACCGATTATGGTTTTGTGGGACACCCGTTTCGCAAAGACTTTCCGCTTATCGGGAATGTCGAGATGCGTTACGACCCGCAGAAAAAACGGGTTATCTATGAGCCAGTCACTATCGAGCCAAGGGTATTGGTGCCGCGAGTAATCCGCCACAGTTCACGCGGTCACGAAGCGCCGCAAGAGACTGAACAGGACGATGCTGCGGAGGCGAAAAGCTGATGCCAGAAATAAGAAACTATACGCTGAACTTTGGGCCCCAGCACCCGGCAGCGCACGGTGTGTTGCGACTGGTACTGGAGATGGATGGCGAGGTCATTGACCGTGCCGATCCACACATCGGTTTGTTGCATCGCGGTACAGAGAAACTGGCGGAAAGCAAGCCCTATAACCAGACTATTGGTTACATGGATCGTCTGGATTACGTGTCTATGATGTGTAACGAACACGGTTACGTGTTGGCGATTGAAAAACTAATGGGTGTAGAAGTGCCAGAGCGCGCCCAGTACATCCGCGTCATGTTTGATGAAGTCACCCGAATTCTGAACCATCTGATGTGGATTGGTGCTCATGGTCTCGATGTTGGCGCAATGTCGATGTTCCTGTACGCCTTTCGCGAACGTGAAGATTTAATGGACTGCTACGAAGCAGTTTCCGGTGCACGATTGCATGCCACTTATTATCGACCTGGTGGTGTCGCGCGTGATCTGCCTGACACCATGCCGCAGTATGAAGCTTCACGATTTCTCAGCAAAGCGCAAGCGGCTAAACAGAACGAACCGCGTCAGGGTTCACTACTGGATTTTCTGGAAGACTTCACCGATCGTTTTCCCGGCTGCGTCGACGAATATGAAACGTTGCTTACCGATAATCGAATATGGAAGCAAAGACTGGTGGGTATTGGCGTTGTCAGTCCTGAGCGCGCTTTGCAGCTGGGCTTTACCGGCCCAATGTTGCGAGGTTCCGGCGTTGAATGGGACTTGCGCAAAAAGCAACCTTACGAAGTCTATGACCGTATGAAATTCGATATTCCGGTCGGCCGTGATGGTGATTGTTACGATCGCTATCTGGTTCGAGTGGAAGAAATGCGGCAGTCGAACAGTATTATCAAACAGTGTATTGATTGGCTGCGCGGCAATCCAGGACCTGTGCTCACGGAAGATCACAAAATTGCACCGCCCAGGCGTTCTGACATGAAAGGTGATATGGAATCTTTGATTCATCATTTCAAATTGTTTACCGAGGGCTTTTGTCTGCCAGCTGGTGAGTCTTATGCTGCGGTAGAGCATCCCAAAGGTGAGTTCGGTTGTTATCTGGTTTCAGACGGTGCTAACAAGCCCTATCGTCTGAAGGTCAGGGCCCCCGGGTTTTATCATCTGGCGTCGCTCAATGAAATGGTGAACGGTCATATGCTTTCCGACGTTGTGGCAGTGATCGGCACGCAGGATATTGTGTTTGGTGAGGTAGACCGATGAGCACCGGTAACGAAAACAACAGCTCGGTTCTTGATGCCCACTCAATGGAAGAGATAGACCATTGGCTGGAGCGTTATCCACCCGATCAAAAGCAGTCAGCGGTACTGGCGGCTTTGCGTGCGGCTCAGCATCAGAACGAGGGTTTCCTCACGGTTGAGTTGATGGATGCTGTGGCCGACAAGCTCGACATGTCGAAAATCGCCGTTTATGAAGTTGCTTCGTTCTATTCAATGTATGAAACGAAACCGGTAGGTAAGCACTGTATCGCTATTTGTACCAACATCAGCTGTATGTTGATGGGCAGTGAGACTATCGTTAACCATGTTGAAAAAAAATACGGGATCAAGCTCGGGGAAAGCACAGCTGACGGCAAAATTTACCTGAAAGTCGAAGAAGAATGTCTGGCGGGTTGCGATGGTGGACCGATGATGCAGGTGGATCATGTCTACCACATGAAACTTACCCCCGAGAAAGTCGATAAAATTCTGGATTCACTGGACTAGCTGCGCGTGAAACACGAACCCAATCAAGTCTGTTATACCACTCTTAAATTCGATGAGCCGTGGACCTATGATAATTATCTAAAGATAGGTGGCTACGAAGCGTGGAACAAAATTGTCTCTGAAAAAATGGCACCTGAAGATGTCGTTGGCGAGATCAAAGCCTCAGGCCTGCGAGGTCGCGGTGGTGCGGGATTTCCTACCGGTCTGAAATGGAGCTTTATGCCAAAGCCTGTTGAAGGTGGTCAGAATTATCTGGTTGTCAACAGCGATGAATCAGAACCTGGTACTTGCAAAGATCGGGATATCCACCGATTTAATCCCCACTCTCTGATCGAAGGCATGCTGATTGGTTGTTACTCAATTGGCGCTACTGTTGGCTATAACTACATGCGTGGCGAATGGATGGATGAGCCATTCAAACGCTTTGAAGCCGCTGTGAAAGAAGCCTACCAGCACGGTTGGGCTGGCAAGGATATCAAGGGCAGCGGACTCAATATTGATGTCATCGGTTCACTGGGTGCCGGTGCCTATATTTGCGGTGAAGAAACCGCTTTGCTGGAGTCTCTTGAAGGCAAAAAAGGGCAGCCGCGATTTAAGCCGCCTTTTCCTGCCAACTTTGGTCTCTACGGCAAGCCCACCACTATAAACAATACCGAATCGGTTGCATCTACACCGGCAATTATTCGTAACGGTGCTCAATGGTTTCAGGATCTGGGGGTTGAAAACTCTGGCGGTCAAAAATGTTTTTCAATGTCCGGTCATGTGAACAATCCGGGTAATTTTGAGATAAGCCTGGGTACACCGTTTAGTGAGTTACTTGAGATGGCTGGCGGTGTAAAAGATGGACGCAAGCTTAAAGCCGTGATTCCCGGTGGATCATCAATGCCTGTATTGCCCGGGGATATCATGCTGGCTACCAATATGGACTACGATTCAATCGCAAAGTCGGGGTCAATGCTCGGTTCCGGTGCGGTGATATCTATGGATGAAACCACCGATATGGTGAAGGCACTCTGCCGAATATCACGTTTCTATTATTCAGAAAGTTGCGGTCAATGCACACCTTGTCGCGAAGGCACCGGCTGGCTGTATCGGATGCTGTGCCGAATTATCGAAGGCAATGGTCGACCAGAAGATATCGAAAAGCTGGAAGATATCGCGGCCAAGATTGCCGGACGTACTATTTGTGCTTTGGGTGAAGCGGCTGCATGGCCCGTACAAGGTATGTTGAGACATTTTCGTCCCGAGTTCGAATACTACGTAGAGCACAAGCGAAGTCTCGTCGGAGAACAATTGGGAACAGCTGCGTGACAATGATTACTCAAGTGTTTGGTATAGGTAGCAACACAATCGGTAAAAAGAGATGAGTGACGACCTGATCAATATCACCGTGGACGGTCAGCAGCTGCAGGCCCGTAAAGGGCAAATGCTGATAGAGGTAACAGACGCTGCGGGTATAGAAATCCCCCGTTTTTGTTACCACAAAAAGCTGAGCGTTGCGGCTAACTGTCGCATGTGTCTGGTTGAAGTTGAAAAAGCGCCCAAGCCGCTACCAGCCTGCGCAACGCCGGTTGCACCGGATATGATTGTTAAAACCGGATCAGAGCTCGCTAAAGGTGCGCAGTCCGGAACTATGGAATTTCTACTGATCAATCACCCGCTTGACTGCCCTATATGTGATCAGGGTGGTGAATGTGAGCTTCAGGATGTAGCGATGGGGTATGGCAACAGCTCCTCTGACTACGTTGAATCAAAACGCGTGGTGATGGATAAAAACATCGGTCCGCTTATTTCAACAGAATTGACCCGTTGCATTCATTGCACTCGCTGCGTTCGTTTTGGCGAAGAAATAGCCGGGATCAGAGAACTGGGTGCAACCGGTCGAGGTGAGAACATGCGCATCGGAACTTACATCGCCAAAAGTGTCGATTCCGAGTTGTCAGGCAATGTGATTGATTTATGCCCTGTTGGTGCGTTGACGGCCAAACCGTCTCGATTTTCTGCGCGCTCCTGGGAGTTGAGTCAGCATGCCTCCGTCAGCCCGCACGACAGTGTCGGCAGTAATGTCTACCTTCATGTCGGCAATGGTGAAGTTACCCGTGCAGTGCCGCGTGAGAATGAATCTGTTAATGAAACCTGGATATCTGATCGCGATCGATTCAGCTACGAAGGGTTGTACAGTGCTGATCGAATTCAATCGCCCATGATACGAGTTGACGGTGAACTCAAGGCTGTGGACTGGCAGACTGCATTGACTGCAACCGCGAATGCCTTGCGTGAAGCGGTTGACAAGCATGGTGCAAAGTCGATTGCGGCATTAGGTTCTGCCAGCGCAACACTTGAGGAACAATATCTGTTACAAAAGTTGATGCGCTCCCTCGGCAGCAATAATGTTGACCACAGACTTACGCAGATTGATTACTCCGATCAGCACCTCGCACCGGTGATGCCGTGGCTCGGGATGTCACTTGAAGATCTGCAGCAAGTCAATGCAGGTCTGTTGATTGGATCTAATGTTCGCAAAGAGCAGCCGTTAGCTGGCTTGCGATTACGCAAAGCCGCTTTGAAGGGTGCGTCCATCAGCTTTATTAATCCTCGCGTTTATCCGCCTAATTTTGAGCCACTGCATAACATCGGTGCTTCACCTCGCGATATGTTGATGAACCTGTTAGGGGTAGCTAAGGCATGTGAGTGTCAGGATGAGCTGATCACCGGGTTTTCATCGCAGATTGAAGTGTCTGAAGCTCATCGTGAAATTGCAAAAAGCCTTAAAGATGCCGAGAGCTCGGTGGTTCTTCTGGGGAACACTGCAGTGATTCATCCCCAGTATTCCAGTGTCCGAGCCATTGCCCGATGCATTGCTAATGCAACTGGTGCCGTGTTTGGATATCTTCCTGAAGGGGGCAACACTGCGGGTGCGTGGCTTGCCGGATGTGTACCACATAGAGTTGCAGGTGGTGAGGCGGTTGAAACAGCCGGTCTTAATGCAGCAGAAATGCTGGAAGCCTCTCTGCAGGCATTTATTCTGATGGGCGTTGAGCCTCGCTATGAGCAAATTAATAGTGCTCAGGCGCGTGAACAAATTAAAAACGCTACCACCATTATTATGTCTACCCATTTGAGTAAACATGCCGTTGATCATGCGGACATCGTTTTGCCCACCGCAGCGTTTTCAGAAACCGCTGGTACCTTTGTTAATGCAACCGGTGCCTGGCAAATGTTTAGCGGCGCAGCGCCACCTCCTGGTGAAGGTCGACCAGCATGGAAAATACTGCGTGTGCTCGGTACCGAGCTGGGGTTGGACGGATTTAATTATAATGATGTGGTCGGTGTTCGGGATGAGCTGAAGGGCTTGTGTCGTGAACTGCAGCTGGACAATAGCTTCACACCTAAGGAAATTATTCTGCCCGAAGCTGTCGCGAATGATAAAGGGTTGCTTCGTTGCGGTGATTTACCAGCCTATAAATCAGATATGCTTGTACGTCGTGCAAGATCATTGCAAAAAACCGCAGATGCTCAGCAGAATACTGTAACGCTCAACGGGGCCGATCTGGAGTCCCTGGGTCTGGCTGAAGACGCTGTTGTCAGCCTTGAGCAGGAAGGATCTACTGTCATGCTATGCGTTAAGCGGGATGACGGCATTCCTGCCGGATGTGCGTGGTTGCCAATCGGCAGTATCGACCTGGCGGGATTTGGAAGCCTGTTCGAGCCAGTAACTTTGGTGTCGGGAGGCTAGCTGATGGGATTCTTCGAAGGTTTATGGCTGCTGATCTGGACCATCATCAAGGTCATGTTGATCATAGTGCCGCTGCTTTTGTCAGTGGCCTACCTGACATATGCAGAACGTAAGGTGATCGGTGCAATACAGGTTCGCAAAGGACCTAACCGGGTAGGGTGGGGTGGCTTGCTACAGCCTATCGCCGATGTATTTAAACTACTCACCAAAGAAGTATTGGTACCCACCAATTCAAATCGCTTTCTTTTTCTTATCGCCCCTATTTTATCTCTGGCTCCGGCGTTTGCTGCATGGGCAGTGATACCCTTCAGTGATACCAAGGTACTGGCTGATGTTAATGCCGGTTTGCTGTATGTTTTGGCACTCACATCGTTGGGTGTGTACGGTGTTATTGTGGCGGGCTGGGCATCAAATTCGAAGTATGCCTTTCTTGGTGCCATGCGCTCAGCGGCGCAAATTGTTTCGTATGAGATTGCCATGGGCTTTGCGCTTGTAGGTGTTTTGATGGTGAGCGGTAGTCTAAACCTGGGCGATATAGTACGCGCGCAGGAAGGCAGCATCTTTCACTGGTTCTGGCTGCCGTTGTTTCCGTTGTTTATTGTTTACTTTATTTCCGGAGTCGCTGAAACCAACCGCGCACCTTTTGATGTAGCTGAAGGCGAATCCGAGATCGTCGCCGGATTCCATGTTGACTACTCTGGTATGGCCTTCGCGCTGTTCTTCCTGGCGGAGTACGCCAACATGATCATGATTGCAGCTCTTGCAGTGATTATGTTTCTTGGCGGCTGGTTATCACCGATACCTTTTATTCCTGATGGAATAGGTTGGTTTTTCGCTAAAACCGGTTTTATGCTGTTTTTCTTTTTGTGGTTTCGCGCAACCTTCCCACGCTATCGCTATGACCAAATCATGCGATTGGGCTGGAAAGTCTTCATTCCGGTAACTATTGTCTGGTTAACCGTTGAAGCCGTAGCGATTCTGATGGAAATCGAACCCTGGTTCGCAGTGAGAGCATCTTGATATGACAGGTAATGTAAAAAGCTATTTTAAGAGTTTTCTGCTACTTGAATTACTCAAGGGAATGAAGCTCACGGGAGGGTACCTGTTTGCGAAAAAATTCACCGTTCAGTACCCGGAAGAAAAAACCCCGCAGTCGCCACGCTTTCGTGGTCTGCATGCATTGCGACGTTATTCCAATGGTGAAGAGCGCTGCATTGCCTGTAAATTGTGCGAAGCGGTTTGTCCGGCACTGGCGATTACTATCGAGTCAGAAGAACGTGCAGACAACACCCGTCGCACCACTCGCTACGATATAGATTTATTCAAGTGCATCTTTTGTGGTTTCTGTGAGGAAGCCTGTCCGGTTGACTCGATTGTCGAAACCCGGATTTTTGAATACCACTTTGAAAAACGTGGTGAGCAAATTATGACAAAAGACAAGCTACTCGCCATTGGTGATAAGTTTGAAGATCAGATTGCTGCTGATCGCGCTGTTGATGCGCAGTTCCGCTGAGGCCTGATGATGGATTTAAAACTACTTGTTTTCTGGATATTCTCCCTGGTGCTCATTGGCGCTGCGATTGGAGTGATCACTACCCGCAACCCGGTTCAGGCAGCATTGTTTCTGGTTCTGGCGTTTTTCAACAGCGCCATTATCTGGATGCTGATGGAAGCGGAGTTTTTGTCGATCACATTGGTACTGGTCTACGTGGGCGCGGTGATGGTGCTGTTTCTCTTTGTGGTGATGATGCTCGATATCAACACGCTGCCGCAACGCGAAGGGTTTACCAGATACCTGCCGCTTGGCGGCTTAATCGCCGGTGCTGTTGTTGTACAGATGATTTTTCTTATCAGGGTCCGATGGTTCTCACCGGAAAACTACCCGGTGCCGGTGCCAAGACCAGCTGATTACAGTAATACCGAAGAACTGGGTCTGGCGATGTATACCGACTATATATTCCAGTTTGAAGTCGCCGCTGTCATTTTATTGGTCGCCATCATTGCGGCTATTGCTCTGACCATGCGCCGTCGACCTGATACAAAGTATCAACGTCCGTCTGAGCAGGTTCAGGCGAAAAAAGAAGATCGCCTGCGTGTGGTCTCCATGGATTCGGAGAGCTAACCCGAATGATCCCTTTATCGCATTATCTGACACTTGGGGCCATTTTGTTCGGGCTCAGTATCGCCGGTATTTTCCTTAATCGGAAAAATATCATCATCATCTTAATGTCCATAGAATTAATGCTGCTGGCGGTCAATATGAACTTTGTGGCGTTCTCCTATTTTCTCGGAGATACCGCGGGTCAGGTGTTTGTATTTTTTATCCTGACGGTCGCGGCAGCAGAAGCAGCCATTGGTCTGGCTATTCTGGTGGTGTTATTTAGAAATCGCGGCACAATCAATGTTGCTGATCTAGACGAGTTGCAGGGGTAGAGATGAAACTTATCTACATACTCACTCCGCTGGCGCCATTGTTTGGTGCTATCGCCGCAGGATTTTTTGGCAAATCACTTGGCCGGGTGAATTCACATCGAGTGACGATAGCCGGCGTGGCGATCGCATTTGCGTTATCACTGATCGCACTGATTAAAAATGTCACTGGTGATGGCGCCGTATTTGATGAAACTATCTATACGTGGATGGTTAGCGGCAATATAAAATTTGAAGTTGGCTTCCTTGTCGACCGCCTCACCGTGGTGATGATGACGGTCGTGACTTCTGTGTCTCTCATGGTGCATATCTATACCATTGGCTACATGGTCGACGATCCAGGCTATCAACGTTTCTTTAGTTATATCTCTTTGTTTACCTTTGCCATGTTGATGCTGGTCATGGCGAATAACTTTATGCAGTTGTTCTTCGGCTGGGAAGCTGTGGGGCTGGTGTCTTATTTGTTGATTGGCTTTTGGTACAAAAAACCCACCGCAATTTTTGCCAACCTGAAAGCTTTTCTGGTGAACCGTGTCGGGGATTTTGGATTTTTACTCGGCATCGCGGCGGTTCTGATGTACACAGGATCTTTGCACTACGGTGAAGTGTTTGCCGCAGCGCCCGCTCTGGTCGGCCAAACGATGGAAATTATTCCCGGTGCCGCCTGGTCAGTGATGACGGTCACCTGTATCTGCTTATTTATTGGCGCTATGGGTAAGTCTGCACAGATTCCACTCCATGTGTGGTTGCCAGATTCAATGGAGGGTCCCACACCGATATCCGCATTAATACACGCAGCGACGATGGTGACGGCGGGTATTTTCATGGTGTCGCGGATGTCTCCGCTGTTTGAACTTTCGGAAACCGCGTTAAGCTTTGTGATCGTGATCGGATCACTTACTGCTCTGCTGATGGGACTTATTGGGATCGTACAAAACGATATTAAAAGAGTCGTGGCGTATTCTACTCTTTCCCAATTAGGTTACATGACGGTAGCGCTTGGTGCATCGGCCTATGGTGCAGCAATTTTCCACTTAATGACGCATGCATTCTTTAAGGCATTGCTGTTTCTGGCGGCTGGCAGTGTCATTATCGGCATGCATCACGAGCAGGATATCCGCAAGATGGGTGGGCTCAAAAAGTATATGCCGATTACCTATTGGACTTCGCTGATCGGTTCTCTGGCTTTGATCGGCTTTCCCGGGTTCTCAGGCTTTTTCTCGAAAGATGCCATCATTGAGGCTGTGCACGCATCCACTATCCCCGGTGCCGGCTTCGCCTACATTTGTGTATTGCTGGGTGTTTTCATTACGGCTTTCTATAGTTTCCGTATGTTCTTTCTGGTCTTTCATGGCAAAGAGCGCATGGACGACCACACTCGGGAACACTTACATGAATCTCCCAGCGTAGTAACCACCCCTTTAATATTACTAGCGATCCCGTCGGTGATACTTGGTGCATTGACTATTGGCAGCATGTTGTTTGGCGAGTACTTTGGTAATGCTATTCAGGTGGCGAAAGAACACGATGTGCTGGCGAAGGTAGGGGAACACTATCATGGACCGCTAAATTTCGTATTGCATGGATTCAAAACACCGCCGCTGTATCTTGCTCTGGCTGGGGTGCTGGCTGCGTGGTTTATCTACCTGCGTAAGCCGGAGATAGCCCAATGGTTTGCAGACAAGTTTGGTTTTGTGCATCGGCTGCTCGATAACAAATACGGCTTTGATGATTTTAACCAGGCAGTGTTTGCCGGTGGCAGTCTCAAGGTAGCCGATAAACTATGGAACGTCGGCGATGCCAAACTTATCGATGGCATGATGGTGAATGGCAGCGCAAATAAAATCGGCAAGTTGTCTACTATCGTCCGTACGATTCAAAGTGGTTATTTGTACCACTATGCTTTCGCCATGATCATCGGCTTGTTGGCGATGTTATCTGTCTTCATTTTCACAACGTAGCTGCGGTCGCGATTGATGCCCATCCTTAGCATAATAATCTGGTTGACAATAATTGGCGGTTTGGTGGTGCTCTTCGCAGGAGATGAGCGCTGTCGTCCGATTGCACTGGCCATCTCTGTGGTGGCATTTCTATTCAGTCTGCCGCTCTATTTTGGATTCGATACCAGCACAGCTGCCATGCAATTTGTAGAGAATGTTGCCTGGTTGCCGTCCTTTGACATTTACTATTCACTCGGTGTCGATGGCATTGCCATGCCGTTGATCATTCTGACCACGTTTATCAATGTCATTGTGGTGATCTCTGCATGGGAAGTCATTAAAGACAAACCAGCGATGTACCTGTCGTCGTTTCTGATCATGACCGGCTTTATGGTCGGGGTTTTTGCCGCAACAGATGCCATTTTATTTTATATCTTTTTCGAAGCGACTCTGATCCCGATGTTTTTAATTATCGGTATCTGGGGTGGTCCTCGACGTGTCTACGCAACGATCAAGTTTTTCCTCTACACCTTCCTGGGTTCGGTGTTTATGCTGGTGGCGCTCATCTATCTGTATTCGCAGGCAGATAGTTTTGCGATCAGTGCATTCCATGCGCTGCCCATCGAATCCGGTCCGCAAACGCTGATCTTCTTTGCTTTTCTAATTGCCTTTGCAGTGAAAATTCCCATGTGGCCAGTGCATACCTGGTTGCCGGACGCACACGTTGAAGCGCCTACCGCAGGCTCTGCCGTGCTGGCAGCGATCATGCTGAAGATGGGGGGCTATGGCTTTCTGCGCTTTAGCTTGCCCGTGGTGCCGGATGCCAGTCACCAGTTGGCGTGGTTGATGATTTTACTTTCTCTTATCGCCGTGGTTTACATTGGTTTTGTGGCTTTGGCTCAGGTCGATATGAAAAAGCTGATCGCCTATTCATCAATCTCGCATATGGGATTTGTGACGCTCGGTATGTTTATCGTTTTTGGTGTGCTGGGTAACACTGCAGATGGTGATGCCACCAACCACGCTGCCATGGGTATTGAGGGCGCGATGGTACAAATGATCTCGCACGGGTTTATTTCGGCGGCAATGTTCCTGTGTGTCGGGGTTATCTATGATCGTATGCACACCAGAATGATTGCTGACTATGGTGGTGTGGTGAATACCATGCCGGTCTTTGCTGCGTTTATGGTGTTTTTTGCTATGGCTAATGCTGGCTTACCGGGAACGTCAGGGTTTGTCGGAGAATTCATGGTAATACTCGCCAGTTTTAAAGCCAACTTCTGGTTTGCCTTTTTGGCGGCAACAACTTTGATACTGGGTGCGGCCTATACATTGTGGATGATTAAACGAGTCATCTTTGGCGATATAGCTAACGATAAAGTTGCCGCGCTCACGGATGTCACCAGGCGTGAGAAGTGGATGCTGGGTTTACTTGCTGCGATGGTCCTGTTTTTCGGTTTATGGCCGCAGCCACTTGTTGATGTAATGCATGCATCTGTCGAAAACCTGGTGCAGCATGTCACCATTTCAAAGCTATAGGGGCCTGAACGATGAATAATGTTGGCCTGGCCACTCCGGAAATATTTCTGCTTGGGGCAATCTGTGTGATTCTTATCGGGGATTTGTTTGTCCCGGAGGATAAACGGCGCTTTGCATACATCCTGTCTCAGGTATCGTTGTTAATTACGCTGTTTCTGACCTGGATTATTTCCCCTGAAACGGGTCGCGCCACAGCGTTTAGTGGCAGTTTTGTGATGGACCAGATGAGCATCATATGTAAATCGTGGATTCTTATTGTTTCTATGGGCGTGTTTTTGTATTCGCGTGATTATGTCACCTCTCGAAAAATCACCAGTGGTGAGTACTATACGCTCGCGCTTAGTGGTGTATTGGGCATGATGGTTATGGTGTCTTCCAGCACCATGCTGACGTTGTATCTGGGGCTTGAGCTATTGTCGTTGTCACTTTATGCAATGGTTGCGCTAAACAGAACGGACGCTCGTTCCTCTGAAGCGGCAATGAAATACTTTGTCCTTGGCGCACTGGCATCTGGTGCATTGCTGTATGGAATTTCCATGATTTACGGAGCGACCGGTAGCTTGCACTTTGAAGAGATCGCAGCCAATTTATCGGGTAAAACTGATTCCACCGCTGCAGTGTTTGGATTAGCGTTTGTTGTAGTCGGTATTGCTTTTAAATTCGGTGCAGCACCTTTCCATATGTGGGTGCCGGATGTCTATGACGGCGCACCGACCTCAGTCGCACTTTATATTGCATCGGCGCCCAAGATTGCAGCGTTCGCGCTGGCTATGCGTTTCCTGGTTGAAGGTCTGGGAACAGCCCATGGAAGCTGGCAGGGCATGTTGATTATTCTTGCAGTGATGTCTTTGGTGCTTGGTAATTTGATTGCGCTTGCGCAAGTTTCATTCAAGCGACTGTTGGCTTATTCAACAATCTCGCATGTTGGCTTTATTTTAATGGGAATCCTGGCTGGCACTAATGAAGGGTATTCAGCGGCGATGTTTTATGCCATTACCTACGCGATGACCAGTATGGGGGCGTTTGGAGTGATCCTGGCTATGGATCGTATGGACGTTGATATCAACTTACTGACCGATCTGCGCGGACTTTTCCGTCGCAGTCCAACTTATGCTGCAGTAATGATGGTGCTTCTTGTGTCTATGACCGGTGTGCCTCCGACTGTCGGTTTCTACGCCAAGCTGGCGGTGTTGAAAGCAGTTGTCGATGTTGAACTGGCCTGGCTCGCTGTGGTTGCCGTGGTGATGTCCGTAGTCGGCGCATTCTATTACCTGCGGGTGATTAAATTCATGTTTTTTGATGAGCCGGCAGAGCCAACCCCTGTAGTCGCGCCTTTTGATGTGCACATCGGATTAAGTATCAACGGTGCGGCCATGATATTTTTCGGGTTGTTTCCGGGACTGATTATGGCGGCTTGCGTGGCGGCATTCGCTGGTTAGCAAGAATAGTAGCCAGGGTTTTGCTGAAACTGGAAAAAATCGAGTAAAATGTCCCCTGATTAGGGATTAAAACTTGTATTCCGTTCGGTTTGCTCCTATCATCCCTGTTCGCAGTTGCGGGGTGGAGCAGTCTGGCAGCTCGTCGGGCTCATAACCCGAAGGTC
>CAZNOB010000045.1:0-6057 GCA_964574535.1 uncultured Granulosicoccaceae bacterium
TTATCGGCTTATATAGCTGCATTACTTATTTATGCCTGGCGATCGGTACTGTTGGCTATGGTGTTATCTACGAGGCGAGCTCTTTTATTGTGTTGTGTATTACATCGACATGCATGTGCCTGGTTGCAGTCGCTGCGGGTGTGGTTAAACGAAATTGAATTTTTCGTTACAAGCATGGTTAAGCGTCTGTGAAACTCATTGAACTACGCGAAGGTTTCTACGCCTGCAAATCAAACGCTGCTGCCATTAACGTTTGGGTATAAGCCTCCTGGGGGTTGGTAATCACCGATTCCGCATCGCCGTGCTCAACCACTTTTCCAGTACGCATGACAATGATATCGTCACTCATGGCACGTACTACTTTTAAATCATGACTGATGAACAGGTACGCCAGATTGTATCGATCCTGTATATCACGCAACAGATCTACAATCTGCGCCTGCACAGACATATCGAGCGCCGAGGTAGGTTCATCCAGCACCACCAACTCCGGCTTTAAAACAATGGCCCGGGCTATCGCTATTCGCTGCCGCTGCCCACCGGAAAATTCGTGTGGAAATCGATTCAGGCAGGTTTCATCCAAACCTACTTCTGTAATTACTTTTAACACGGCATCGTAGCGTTGCTGCTCTGTCAGATCGGTAGCATGTACTTTCAAGCCCTCCTCAACAATCTGCAGAATAGACATTCGGGGACTTAAGCTACCGAACGGATCCTGAAAAACAATCTGCATGCGGCTGCGCAGATCACGTGTTTGGACCTTGTTATAATGATTGATCTGTTCGCCGGCAAAGCGAATCTCGCCTTCACTTTTAATCAGCCTCAGCAAGGCAAGCCCAAGAGTTGTTTTACCTGATCCTGACTCACCCACCACGCCAACCGTTCGTCCGCGATAAACGGTGATGTCTACTCCGTCGCAGGCTTTCACATAACTTTTCACTCTGCCAAAAAAACCTTTACTGATCGGATACCACACTTTGATATTTCGACCGCTGATGATCTCTTCGGTACGCGCTTCACTGCGTTGTTCTTTGGGACCAGGTTCGGCTGCCAGCAGATGACGTGTGTACTCATGCTTCGGGTTGGAAAATATGTGTTCGGCGCTACCCTGCTCTACCACCTCACCGTTGGTCATCACGAAAATGTTGTCAGCCATTTTTCTCACAATGCCAAGATCATGAGTGATTAACAGCAACGCCATACCCAGCTTTTGTTGCAGCTCTTGCAGAAGCACCAGTATCTGCGCCTGGATGGTGACATCCAGCGCTGTAGTCGGCTCATCGGCAATTAACAGATCAGGCTCATTCGCCAGCGCCATGGCAATCATCACGCGCTGGCGTTGCCCGCCGGATAACTCATGCGGATAAGCACCCAGACGCTGTCTGGCATTGCGTATCCCGACCAGGTCTAATAGCTCAAGAATTTTTTCAAGTGCTGCCGCACCATTTAATCCACGATGCAATTTGAGAGATTCAGCAATCTGTTTTTCTATTGTGTGCAGCGGATTGAGAGAGGTCATCGGCTCCTGAAAGATCATACTGATTTCATTGCCGCGTACCGCGCGCAGTATGGATGGTCCCGCGCCAACCAGTTCTTCACCACGGTAAAGAATACTGCCTGTAGGATGGTGTGCAAACGGATAAGGTAAAAGCTGCATTACCGACAGAGCTGTCACAGACTTTCCTGACCCGCTCTCACCAACGAGAGCTACGGTCTCACCCCGGTCAATCGTCAGAGACAGGTTTTTAACCGCTTTCGCTTCTCTCGAGCCATGCCCGAACGACACGCCCAGATCTTTGATTTGCAGCAGGCTGCCCTGCCCTTCGCCGTGGTTATTTGATGATGTGTTATTCATGCAATAGACGGCTTGCTAAAGGTTTTACGCGGATCCAGTGCATCGCGTACGGCTTCGCCTGCAAACACCAGCATGCTTAACATGATGGCCAGTACAAAGAAGGCGGTTAGCCCAAGCCAGGGTGCATGCAAATTATCACGACCCTGCTTTAATAACTCTCCCAGCGACGGTGAACCGGGTGGCAGACCCAGCCCCAGAAAATCCAGACCGGTCAGTGTGGTCACAGAGCCGCTTAATATGAAAGGCATGAACGTGACGGTGGCGACCATGGCGTTAGGCAGCGTATGACGAATAATAATGGTGGTGTCATCAACACCAAGCGCTTTGGCGGCACGTATGTATTCAAAGTTTCTGGCGCGCAGAAATTCGGCTCGTACAACACCCACCAGTGAAGTCCAGCCAAATAGTGTCATTAAGAATAATAAACTGAAGAAACTTGGTTGAATCACACTGGCCATGATAATCAACAGAAACAACACCGGCAGTCCCTGCCAGATTTCAATAAAGCGTTGCGCCAGCAGATCAAGCCAGCCACCAAAGTAACCCTGTACTGCTCCTGATGCGACACCAATGACTGAACTGAAGAGTGTAAGTAATAAACCGAACAGTACGGATATACGGAACCCGTATATGACACGCGCCAGTACATCACGACCCTGATCATCAGTCCCCAGTAAATGTACGCGATCAGGTTTAGTGGGGGCCGAACCACCCAGTTCAAAATCGATGGTGTCATAAGAAAAACGAATCAGTGGCCAGGTCATACTGCCCTTTTCATTAATCAGATCCTGAATGTAGGGATCCGTATAATCGGCCTCGGCGTCAAACTCACCGCCGAATACTGTCTCAGGGTAGGTGTTGAAGATCGGGTAGTAAGTGTTGCCATCATAGCGTGCGATAATCGGCTTATCGTTGGCGATAAGTTCGGCCCCTAAAGACAGCACAAACAGAATGCTGAATATCCAGCACGACCAATAGCCACGACGATTTCGTTTAAAGGTTTCCAGCCGGCGCTGATTGATTAAACTTAGCGCCATCAGAAGTTCCGGCTCTCGAAATCTATTCGCGGATCAATAATGTGGTACATCACATCACCGATAAGCTGCAGGATAAGACCCAGCAGAGTAAAGAAATATAGCGTACCGAACACCACCGGATAATCACGATTAATGGTGGCCTCCCACCCGAGTCTGCCCAGACCATCCAGTGAGAATATAACCTCAATCAAAATTGAACCGGTGAATAAAATACCGATAAATGCACTGGGAAACCCGGCGATCACAATAAGCATAGCGTTTCTAAAGACATGCCCGTACAACACCTGCTGTTCACCCAGACCTTTAGCACGTGCGGTTTGCACGTATTGCATGTTGATCTGGTCAAGGAAAGAATTTTTGGTGAGCATGGTCAGACTGGCAAAACCACTGATCACCATAGCCACCACCGGCAACGTGATATGCCATAGATAATCCAGAATCTTTTGACCCCAGCTCATTTCATCCCAGCCACTGGACGTGAGCCCCCGCAACGGAAACCAGTCAAGATAACGCCCGCCGGCAAAAAGAATGATTAATAGCATCGCGAACAAAAAACCGGGGATCGCGTAACCGACCACAATACCACTGCTGGTCCATACATCGAATCTTGAGCCATCCCTGACCGCCTTTTTTATGCCCAGTGGAATGGAAATCAAATACACAAGCAGTGTTGTCCAAAGCCCCAGACTGATGGATACCGGCAATTTATCGAGTACCAGTTCAAGCACACTTTGATCACGGAAGTAACTGTCTCCGAAATCGAACCGTGCGTAGTCCTTTAGCATGTTCAGAAAACGCACATGCATGGGTTTATCGAAGCCGAACTGTTTTTCTAGCTCTTCGATAAACGAGGGATCAAGCCCCTGGGCCCCACGATACTTACTACTGCCACTACCGGTTGATTGTGTCGCATCTCCGGCGGCCTGAATATCGCCTTCCTGACCGGCAAAGGCAGAGGTGGCATCGGTGGCATTACCACTGATTTCGGCAATAAGTTGCTCCACCGGACCACCAGGGGCAAACTGAATGACGGTAAAGTTGATCACCATAATCCCCAACAAAGTGGGGATGATCAAAAGCAATCGCCGCAGGATATACGCGAACATAAGTTACGCTACAGGCTGGTGAGTAATGACAGACAGCTAGCGGTCAAGATCGAGTTTGCTGTCCAGTGCTTCGTCTATCCACCAGGTGGTCGGAAAGCCGGTGCCGTATTTCGGCTTCGTTTCCGGCTGACCAAAACGGTTCCAGTAAGCAAGCCGATAGATCGAGTTATAAAACTGAGGAATGACGTAGTCGTTCCACAACAACACACGATCCATAGCACGGGTGGTGACTTGCAGTTCCTCAAGTGACGGAGAGTTAATGATTTTTTCAATGAGTTCATCAACCACCTCGTTTTGGATTCCCCCCATGTTGGCTGATCCGCGCTCAGCAGCGGCAGCACTGCCATAGTAGGAACGCAGCTCCGGACCGGGAGGTGGAAAAAAGTTTAAACGAGATGAGATCATGTCAAAGTCAAAGTCATCGACACGAACCTGATATTGCGCACTGTCTACGATTCGGAAATCTGCATCGATGCCGGCTTTTTTCATATTCTGGATGAACAGCGCATTGACCCGCTGTTGATCGGGCTGCACCAGCAGAATTTCCATTTTAAGCTGTTGACCGTCTTTCATCAGCTTGCCTTCAGAGAACTCCCAGCCAGCTTCCTTAAACAGCCTGATGGCCTCGCGTACTTGTTTACGGTTGCGCCCGCTGCCATCAGTGATAGGGGATATATATTCGTCGCTGAAGACGCCGCCGGGCAGCTTGTCTTTGTAGGGTTCAAGGATCGCCAGTTCCTCAGCGCTCGGTTGACCAAGGGCACCGAAGTCAGAGTTGGGGAAGAAACTGTTTATGCGTTCGTACTGGTTGTACAGAATGGTACGCCTGGTGGTTTCAAAATCATAAAGCAGGCCGAATGCCTTGCGGACACGCTGATCATCAAACGGCGCACGGCGCATATTGAAAAAGAAGGCTTGTATTCCCTGTGGCTGATTGTCCGGTGGTGTATCCAGAATTATCTGACCGTTATCCACTTCATCAATTTTATAAGCCGTTGCCCAGCGCTTGGAACTGTTCTCGGAGCGAAAGTCCACCTCGCCAGCCTTAAAAGCCTCGACCATGACTTCAAAATCGCTGTAGTAGTCATAGCGTATGGTTTCAATATTATTCAATCCGATATTGACATCCAGGTCCTCGCCCCAGTAATTCTCAACCAGTTTGTAGGTGATTGACCGGCCGGGCTCCAGATCTGAAATTTCATAAGGACCGCTGCTGGGTGCAGGTGTCAGGTAAGTCTTACTGATATCTTTATCAGCCCAGTATGCAACCGATAAGGGGCTGATCCCGGCGACCTTCATCAATGGCTTCATGTTATCTTTGGTGTTAAAAGTGAATTTGACCTGTTGATCAGATAACACCTCAACCCCCTCAACCTCATCGTAGAACGATTTTAAAAAGGGGCGTCCATGAGTGCGGATGGTGGTGAAGGAGAATTCAATATCTTTAGCAGTAATCGGTGAGCCATCACTGAATGTGGCTTCCGGTCGGAGGTTAAAAATAACCCAGCTTTTGTCTTCGGGATATTCGGCGGTCTCCGCAATCAGCCCATAAGCTGATGACAATTCATCCGCAGATCCCACCATCAGGCTGTCACTGATCAAACCGATACTTCGTGGCCATTCGCCCTTCAGAATGTAACTGTTGAGGCTATCGAAGCTGCCAAAGGCACTCTGCACGATGGTGCCGCCTTTCGGCGCATTCGGGTTCACATAGGGCCAGTGTTCAATACCGTCTTTGTAAAGCGGCTCACCAAACTCGGCCAGCGCCCAGCTGGTGGTGGTTTCTGCAGAATTTCCCTGTGACGCAACCAGCAGCACAGGAGCAAGCAAAACAGCGCCCAGGGCAGATTTAATCAAACTGTTCAAAGTGAATTCACCGTTGTTTTTTTAATAGTTTAGCAGGCTGGCGCATCTTGGGTAGCAGATTGGAGCGGCGGCCAACTGGTGGGTCGCTTTTGCACTCGGGTTCGTCCAGTCCCTTAATCTCCGACAGATGAAGAGGGGCATGGGTTCAGTTTGTTTTTGCCTGGCTGTGTGGTGTCCGGGCTTTGGTGGGAGA
>CAZNOB010000045.1:6157-8365 GCA_964574535.1 uncultured Granulosicoccaceae bacterium
CATGGGTTCAGTTTGTTTTTGCCTGGCTGTGTGGTGTCCGGGCTTTGGTGGGAGAAGATTTCCGATCAGCGAATCCGCATGGTTTTTTGTGGTGAACTATCGGTGGCTGCGGATAAACGGGTTGCGCAACTAACAGAGCCTCGGTGTTCATTCAGCGAGTTTTCGGCCTTCCAGTCCGGCAGAGGCGGCTTCTCCTCCGGGTATTTTCATCTCAAATACCTGATCAATGACAGCATAGTCGTAGTATCCCATCCGAGCGATGGGCCGGATGGCTGGAATGTCGATTTTGCCATCTGCCGTGATCACATGATCTTTCACATGAATTCTAACCACCTCGCCAAACACGACGTCTACCGTGCCCACGTGGCTCTTGCCCGGGAAGCGCTGGGTTGACAGATATTTGCACTCAAAATGACAAGGCGATTCTTTAACTCTGGGACCAGGGGCATCAATACAGGGGGCTTTGGTTACCCCGGCACGCTCAAACTCGTCTACCTCTGCATCAAATGCCTGAGCGGACAGGTTCACGGCCTCACGCAGTTCATAGGTCGCCATGTTCCACACAAACCAGCCGCTTTGTTCAGCATTCAGGACTGTATCTTTACGACGGCCATCGGGATACCCGTTAGCAGCGAACATCACCAGCGGCGGATCAAAGGTCAGGTTCTGCCATTGACTGTAGGGCGCCAGATTCGCAACTCCCTGATTTGAAATAGTGGATAACCATCCGATCGGACGCGGTACTGTACAGCTTTTAAACGGATCATAAGGCAGCGGCCTTTCATCATGACGCGGATCGTAGTGCATGGTTTCTCCTTCAAAGGTATGCTAAACCGGGCCACGTTAACCTACCACTAAAGACTGAAGCCGAGTTTATATTTTACCCCGACCCCTGAAAGAGACTCTGTTCATGACTGCCAAACAAGCCCGCAAACTGATTGAAGGCAATGCAGCGCTAATTGTCATTGACATACAAGCCAGCACTTTTGTGCAAAAAACCAATGACGAACGCGCCATCCCGCACATGGAAGATTATGATATTCGAATGCTGCGCGCACGCTCAGTGATCGACAAGGCACGTGAGTGCAATATACCCGTGATTTTTATACAAGAGATTCATCGCGCCAACCTGGTGGACTTTGGGCGTGAGCTTGATGGCGATGAAGACATTCACTGTCTGGATAACAATCCCGAAACCGACATAGCCAAAGAGCAAATGGGCTTCAAACCAGATGACTATCTGATTCAAAAACGCCGTTACTCTGCTTTCTTTGGTACCGATCTGGAAATTCTTTTAAAAGGCTTAAAAGCAGAAACTTTGATTATGGTTGGCGGGTTGACAGATGTCTGCGTTCACTACACCTTTGTTGACGGGCATCAGTCAGACTATTTTTGCCGCGTGATTGAAGACTGCGTCGCGGGCTCTGGCATAGAAGCCCATAACGCTTCACTCAAGGCCATGGAATACCTGCAAACTGGTGCAATTCGCGGTATTGATGAAGTGCTGGATGCAATGGCCAGGACAGCCACCGCCTAAATGCTGCAATTTTTATCAGGGACCTTTGGTCGGTGTGGTTTCAATGCCATGTTCTGTAAAAACACCACCCTGCCATAACACATCTGACGCATCGGCCGAAGGCTGCGGCAAAGTGGCGTCCAGTTTTTCGCGAAAGGTTTCAGAATTATCTTTCGGTCGCCACCCCAGATAAGACACCAGCCCGTTGCTCCACCACGAAGCGTCATTATCTGATGCGCCATAGATAATCGGACAACCTAGCTTTGGCGCTTTAAAAATACAGTTGATCAGGCGCACCATATCGCCGGGGCTCATCCAGGTGGCCAGCATACGATGAGTCAGCGGTTCCGGTAAACATGATCCAATTCGAATACTGGCGGTTTCCTGTCCGAACTTATCGTAGTACATCCGCGCCAGTGATTCTCCAAACACTTTGGATACCGCATATAAACTGTCAGGCCGGATTGGTGAAAGTGCATCAATCTTTTCTGTTTGCGGGTGATATCCGGTAACGTGGTTAGAGCTGGCAAAAATAATTCTCGGGCGACCATGTTTACGCGCCGCCTCATAGAGGTTAAACAGCCCCTCGATGTTGGAATCCCGAATTATCTCCCAGGTGTCTTCAATACTGCGCCCTCCAAAATGAACAATACCGTCACACCCTTCTACCAGTTCATCAACTGCGTCTTTAT
>CAZNOB010000045.1:8465-31503 GCA_964574535.1 uncultured Granulosicoccaceae bacterium
CCAAAATGAACAATACCGTCACACCCTTCTACCAGTTCATCAACTGCGTCTTTATCGGTGAGATTACAAATCACCAGCTCCTCGTGATCTGCGGCTGCCCCTAAGTCAACCTGATCAGATAGTCGTATTTTAGGTGCCAGATGAGTTAATTCACGACGCACCATGCTGCCAAGCCCGCCCGCTGCGCCTGTAATTAGTAATCGTTCCATTCAATGTTCCGGTGGATGTGTTCAATAGTAATTATTATCAAAACACACTCGCAGCGCTTCATCAAATGATGGGTTTTTCGCAGAATGATGCCGGCCTGGTTAGCGGTGTGTTGTTGCACTTGCAGGACTCCCCTGCCGGGGGCCTTCATTTTTTAAAAGACCAAAAACAACATGCCCTTCAGGCGGAGTTACTTTTCAACAGCCGAAAAGTAACCAAAAGTCTTGATGCGACAATGCAGCCCTTCGGGTGCCTGCGGCATTTTGAGAGTGATCATGCAAGAGGGTCGCGCAAACAGCCATCCATGGCTTTTTTTTCGACTGTTAAACATCCGTTACAGCAAGCTACATCAAGTATCGTCAATCATTCGGAATTCAGCATGGAGTTTTCAGCAATATCATTCCAGTTTCTATTGAGTAAATTAGCTTGAACCATGCACCTTCAATCAATACTCAGTCAAGCCGTCCGTTATGATCAATCTGTAATTTCTGCAGCTCGTGGTCGTCCCGCGCAATAGCTCAAATCAATTCACTCATAGGAACTAGTTGTTGATGAATAGCAGTACTTTTTATTGTTCGTCAACTGTGCAGCGGGCCATCCGGGATTTAACATCTTATGTTCGACAGGCCGGAGCATTCGAATGCAGGACAAGAACATCTTTTTGGCGGCAGGAGTACGCGTAGCAGTACTTTTTCTGATGTGTTTCAACTTTGCACCACAGGGTAACGCACAGGTTTGTATTGATCACGACGGCGACGGCTGGGGTTGGGATGGCTCTAAATCATGCGAAGTGGACAACCCTGTTGGCACAATAAGTACCAATGCACCAGGCAACGATGAAATCACCAGTACCAACACTACGACCAGCAACACATCACTTCAAAGTAACGCACAGGCTTGTATTGATCACGACGGCGACGGCTGGGGTTGGGATGGTTCTAAGTCATGCGAAGTGGAAAACCCTGTTGGCACAATAAGTACCAATGCACCAGGCAACGATGAAATTACCAGTACCAACACTACGACCAGCAACACATCCCTTCAAAACAACGCTCAGCCCAGCCCCGTCGCGATTAATTCTTCAGCCCTGAGAGTCTTGCCAGCAGCCTGCGAGATCGAATTGGGACAAAATTTCTGCAATGTCTTTGCTGAATACAACGCGTCTGGCGCTGGCCCCCATTGCCTTTTTGAAACGACACCAAACAACCAGCAAGCGGTACTGCTGACTTGCGGCAACCCAACCAAAGTAAGGGTTCCGGTTGCTGCGAATCAGTCGAAAATTCTTGAACTTCGCAGCGGGTCACTGGAGTACTCAAACTCACAACTCATTGCGCAGAGATCGATTGCCGGTATTAGTGGTGTACAGCGTGGCAGTTTCAGTCTTGAAGACACAAGACAACCCGCAGCACTGCGCAACTCCTCTGCGTCGTCTCTCGCAACCTCATGGGATGGTCGATTGCACTTTGATGTAATGACTACCGGTGGCAAGCGCGTCTCGGTAGTTCGTGTGCTGCGCTCTGAACGACTCAATAATCAACCGGCAAGCGCGTTGTCATCAGGGAATCTGTTCTCCCGTGGACGTATATTCATTTCAGACAGCATGAGCAACGCAGAAATATCGAGTAGTAATTTCAGTATCCCCGGTGCGCTCGGGGTCAATAGCGCCAATCTCGAAGTGCCGTTCAATATCGCTCTGCACCCTGATAATACACTGCCTAACAACCCTTATCGGTCCAATGCAAATGGCAATGCCGCAGATCAGGGACAGTATGAAACCTATCGACTCTATGTAGTGATGGGCACCGCGCGCGCCGGCAATGTGGTTGGTGAGTATGATCTGGTACATGGAAATTCATCGCGTGGTAAAAAAATCTTTCTGGTGAAATTCGAAGCAAGTGTAGTGGTCAGTAACGCACGCACTGCCAATGCCGATGTACACAATGTGATCATCCACTCCGAAGCCAGACCGATTCGTGATAACCAGGGACGCCTGGTTTACGGCTACGAGCCATCTGTCACACTGGATGGTCGGTTGATTATCTATAGCGGCAATACCAACCCTTCCATGCGCAATGGCCACGGTGGCGAAGTCGCTTATATCTACAATGCAGACCAGGCTCGCATAGATAACTGGACTGCCCCACGTGGTCTGCCCGCCATGTACTACGTGCACGGACCGGGTAATCCATCGGGCCAAACCACGGTTAATCAGCACCCGTTCTCTGATCACTTTCCGTTGGCGGCACAACCGATAAAACAATACAACGGCGAAGTACTGAGTCAGAGTGATGTGGTTAAAGGCGCATACCCCTGGGTGAGTCCACGTGGGTCAGAAGCCTTTTTTATGGGTCGTGCGTCTTTTCACGGACCGGACCGAGCCGGTGCAACAATGGTAGGTTTTCGCACCAATGGCCATCTGTGGCACATGGACGGAGAAATCAATAACAGTCGCGGTAACCCGACGAACTCTTACAATCATTTTTCCGATGGCGATGGCTCTGGCAATCAGTTCAATGCGATCAAGAATGCCTATGAATCACGCCGTTTTCACGGCACCAACATCACCATGGGCGATAACACATGGAGCAACCTGTTTTTCAGACCCATGGGGCAGTTCCCGACATCGTGGAGCACTACTTCTGCGATGATCAACGCCCCGGTGCCTATGAATCCATTCCCGGAGAGTTACGGTTTCTGGCTTACCGGGAACCGTTACTATGAAATCGCTTTCCCACTCTATGCAAAGGATCTGATCGCATACTACCCAATGAACGAACCGTTGTATCGCGATCAGTCATTGCTACGGGCTTATGTTGCAGCGGCCCCAGGCGCGCCCAACAACGAAACCCTCCGACGCGACGGCATAGACTATGTCACCGACCAGACAGCTGATCTCTCTGCCAACCATCATACCGCCAGCTTACGCAATGGGGCGCAGTATCCATTCGAATATCATGACGTTGAATCGCTATGGGCAAACTCCCGAGTGCTGAGAGATCAGATTGAAGGTGCGGTGGGGAATTCTATCTATTTCCCCCGCAATGGCAGCGCTACAGCACAAATCAATGGACAAAATATTCGACAAATAACGGACTCTCAATCGCTAAGTACGGCCTTCTGGTTTAACAGCAGTGCCACCGGCAGTTCTACAAATCTGCTGCAACTGGATGATCTGTTTTCAGTCGCTGTGAATCAAAACCAACTTACTGCCACCATTCGCAACGACAGCGCACAGGAAACTTTTCAGACAAATATCAATGTCAGGCAGAACCAGTGGCATCATGTCGGATTATCGTGGCGTCAGGGTGAGCTGCGTCTGTATTTCGACGGCCGTGAAGTAGCCAACACGTCTGTCGATGGTAACCTGACCGTATCGGCACGACAGCTCAATTTATTGATGGGTCCTGCCGGGTCCGGCGCACAGAACCTGCTATTGAAAATGGATGAGGTCTATCTGTATTCAGCATATTTATCACCACAGGATATGAGCACGCTGGCCTGGAAAAAACGTCGCTATAGCGAACCACAAAATAGCTTTTTCCGGTCTTCGGGCATGGTGGACAACTATCCTCAATTGAATACCAACGTCGATGTCTCATTCACAGCGAGTGCCAGTGAAATTGCGGTGGGTGAACAACTGTTTAATTCTACGTCTCTGTCGCGAAACAATACCGTCAGCTGTGCCAGTTGCCATCAGGAATCGCGTGCATTCACGGACGGTCAACAGTTCGCCACCGGCCTTGATAACAGGCAGATCCCCAAGAATACGCCATCGATCGCTAATGCGCTGATGGGAAGTGACTATCTGCACAGCGGTGCTGCTTCATCATTGGAGACACAGACAATACATACCATTATGCAAAACGGTGAAATGGGCGGTACTGATGCAAGGCAGATAGTCGGTGCCATACCACAGCAGCTTCGTGATCAACTGCGCCAGGTCTATCAACGTGAACCAGAGATTAGCGAAGTTGCCAGAGCACTGGCAGCATTTGTAAAAACTGTTCGCATTAATGGAGCACCGGATAATAATCTCAATAGCCTTTCGGCTTCTGCCCAACGTGGCAGACGGCTGTTTGATGGTAAGGCAAATTGCATTGCCTGCCACAACGGTTCAAATCACAGTGACAATCTGTTTCATGATATCGGGCTTAACCAAAACGATACGGATCGTGGGTCTTCAACTCAACGACTGGATGACCGCTTTCGGCATAAAACACCTACGTTAAGAAATATTGCGCAAACGGCCCCCTACTTTCATGATGGCAGCGCATTCGATCTGGCTTCAGTAGTTCGCCACTACAATGATCAATCACATCGATCCGGCGCACGGCTTACCGACGCTCTGCTGCATCCGCTTGAGCTAAGCGCGGCTGAAATAAATGATCTGGTCGAGTACCTCCACGCGCTGGATGGTCCGGTTGCAACGAAGTAGACAGATTGACCGAACTGCAGATTGCAGGTCAATGACGGTGCGGACCACCGCACCGTAAAACCGCGATCTGCATGGCAAGTTGTCGCTATGCAACTTCTACCATTGCAAACGTCTCACCTTTGCTGATTTGCCCGACACAGCAAACTAGGAATAGTGCTTGTGATAACTGCGTCGAACACCCGCACGCTGCACAATCACCCCGATAATCAAACCCAGATCATCGGTGGTTTCAATATCCGGGTACTGATCATTCAGCGCGCACAACAACCAGCTACCCTGCACTGTCCGACGCAATTGCCGGAACACCAGCCCTTCCGTTGCGTCGTCAGTTTGAGTGCCGTCATCGGCAAGCACATAACTACCATCCGTGGCTCTGCCAGTGGGATCAATCAGGATAATACAACCGCGCCGGAATTCAGGTTGCATGCTGTCATCCAGTACTCTTAATGCAAACGGTTCGGCCTCTTTGCAGGTAGCGGGCTCTAACCGTGACTGATCAGCCACAGGTTTATTCTGACTGGCATTTTTGATCGATGGCAATTGCGGGTAAAAACGCAATTCATTGGTAGACATCATATTTCCACTAGCTGTGAAGTTGGATTACCCATGACTCAGGATGACCGTGGTGTAAGCGGGAGCACTCTAAGAATCAAAAAGAACAGCAACAGCGACAGGGATATTCCGCCCAACCCGATACCCCATTCCCATATCGTTGCCTGGTAACTCGCGTTACCCGCATCACCAAAGCTACTGGCAATGATTGTTTTACCCGGGAAAAGGACTCGCGGCGGAGTCTGCAACCCCACAACGATAACATAGACCAGCGCCATACCACCCAACAGCGCGCTGGCGCAGGCCCATGATAAACGATTTATTTTAAATTGATCCGCAGTGCGATTGGCCACCAGCAACAGAATTGGGAGCGTAATACCCACACCAATATGCCCCAGCCAGAATAATGCGGAAAACGGACCAGACACATACGGATTAGTGAAATGTTGAACCATTGAAATAAATAACAGTGCCACTGTGCACCCGATCAGTACCCTGGCCAGTGATCGCAACAGATCATCCGATAGCGATGCACCCTGCAGTCGATTAACCAGGACTAACACCAGGCCAAAAGCGGCGGTACCAAGCACAAAAGACAGTGCAATAAAAAGTAGCGCGAGGATGGTAGCAGCCAGCGCACTGTGACCCACCAGTAAACCAAAAATACTACCTGTTCCTGTGGTGAGAACTATACGCCACAGCAAAGCGAACACCCCCACCGATTTAGTGAATCGATTCAGCCTTCGCTCGAGCATCACCCATAAATACACCAGCCCGACCACGATAAATCCGATATATAAAAAAATATTCCACGAAAATATCGAACGGTAGTTATAGGTGGTCATGGCGATAAAAAGGCGATCAGGACGTCCCAGATCAAGCACCAGAACCGCAAGCCCGCCGAGCAACAAAGAAATCGCCAGCACCACAGATAAACCGGCTAACGGTTTATAGCGTTGCTGACCAATGACCGATGCAAGGGTCGCAGTATTTAATGCGCCGGACGCCGCCACCACCAATGAAATTGCAAACACATGCGGCAGCCCCCAGACCACCCGGTTATTCATGCCACTGATAATATGTCCTGTATGCTCCAACTGATAGGCACAATAAGCACCAATGAGAGTAAAGAACGTTAGCAGCAAAAGCAGTAGCAGATAACTCACGGTACCCGGATGCAGCAACTCATTACGAGTTGATTCAACAGGCATAGAATTAATTCCCGACCAACGCTGAAGCGTCACACCTGAGCATTATAAACCCTGGTACCAAACGCCGGTATTCAGCTGTAGATCTGCACGTACTTGCGAAACCCCTGATTCAGTAATTTTGACAGAGATGTCACTCCGCGGGTCATTGAGGTCACCAAACAGAATTGCGCTGTGGGCCTCGTCGGTGCAGGCAACCGCACAGGCGGGCTGCAGGTTTTCCTGTCGGTCAATTCGATGGACACAAAGTGTGCAGCTTTCCACCGTGCCTTTACCACGCGGGGCCGAAGGTTTTTGGTCGGTGAGCACTTCATGAATGAATGACCGGGCTTTATACGGACACGCCATCATGCAGTATCGGCATCCAATGCAAGTATGTTTATTGACTAACACAATGCCATCAGCCCGCTTGAATGACGCGCCGGTCGGGCACACATCAACACACGGTGCAGAATCACAATGCTGACACATCATCGGCACTGAAGATTCTTCACCACTCAGGTTATCCTTGAGATCTATCTTGCGAATCCACTGGGCTCGTGTTTCATCATCACCCTGGCTGTCGATACCGTGTTCTTCGTTGCAACCTCGCACACAGGCATCACAGCCGGAACTGCATTTAGCGGTATCAATCAATAGTCCCCACCGCGTGGTATTGCCAGTTTCATTGGCCTCCGCTGCATCGGCTTTTGCGGTGACTTCGAGCAAGGTATAAGACGATGTTGCTGCAGCCGCACTGACTAAGCCAAGCTTTTGTAAAAAGCGCCGTCGCGCCAATACTGAATTTTCAGTCTGCGGTGACGTTTGCATTTTTATTTCCATGAGTTTTGTGCGGTACTGACAACTTAACCGGGATTTGCAAACCGGCGGGTAACATCGAGGCGGTTGTAAATTCAGCGAGCAACGACTGAGCAGTATTATGCAGCCCGATCAGTTTGCCTTGCTCCGGTACAGCTGCATGGCAAGTGAAACAATCAATCTTGACTGCTGCAAAACTATGGCAACTTTCACAAAACTGCCCCTCGGCATCAATTCTGACCGGCGAGCCATCTGCTGCAGTCTGTGCATGACAGTTAACGCAGCCAACCAGTGAAAATGGATTGTCGCGTTTACCTTCAATGACAGTCTCGTCTCGCTGGTGGTTAAGCAATTTCATATGATCGCTACGCATTAAATCGGTGTCAGCAACACACTGGTCACCGATGGCACGCGGGATAACCGGCGCCAGTGAGGCAAGCTGGTTTGGTGCAGCAGCAGACTTCAATGGCGTTGCCGCGTGCGCAAGCCAGCTGACACCTGAGCCCGTGATGCCCCCGCACGCCACCAGCACGGCAATAGCCAGCCACCGTATAAACTTACACTTCATTATTGAATACCAGAGCATCACCGACTAACTGATGTACGCTGATGACCTGATCCATTTCAAACCCATAGTACGGCAGTACTTTGGAAAACTGGCTCTTACAAATGGCGCAGATGGCAGCCATGTGAGTAATCCGGTGTTGCTCGCTGAGTTCTTTAAATGCCTGCATCCGTGGAAGAGCGCCCTTAACTCGAAGTTCCACCAGATCATCGGTGAGTAATCCACCGCCACCACCGCAACAAAAAGTGGCTTCACCAATGGTGTTCGCCGGCATATCAAAGAAGTAGTTACAACTGGCTTTGATCACATCGCGCGGCAACACGAACTGCCCCCCTGCTTTCTCTCCCATCCGTGAGGCACGCGCCACATTGCATGAATCATGAAAAGTTACTCGCTTATCATCATTGGCGTGTTTATCAAGTTTGAGCCGGCCTTGATTGATCAGATCGTGGGTCACTTCAATTATATGCTGAGGCACCGGATAATTTGAATCAAGAAAATCAAACGGACCGGCCAGAGTATTTAGAAAGCTGTAACCCACCCGCCACGCATGACCACACTCACCAAACACAATACGTTTAACACCCAGCTCCAGTGCTGCCTCGCGAATTCGCATGGCAACTTTTTGCATGTTGTCGTGACTGCCAATAAACAAACCGAAATTAGCTGCTTCTGATGCATGGGACGAGACGGTCCAGCTTAAGCCAGCCTGATGAAATACCTTGGCATAACCAATCAATCCATCAATATGTGGCTCTGCAAAAAAATCTGCGGATGGAGTCACTAATAGAATATCAGCACCATTGACATCCAGCGGAAACTTTACCGAGACACCGATTTCTTCTTCGACGTCTTCCTCCAGACCTTCCAGAGTATCTGCCAGCGCAGGCTCTGGCAGCCCAAGGTTATTGCCCAGCTTATGAACCTTGCCGATGATCTCGTTACAGTACTTCTGCCCTTTACCAATGGTGTCCATGATTTCACGAGCAGCCATTGAGACTTCGGCGGTATCGATCCCATATGGGCAATACACTGAACATCGACGACACTGAGAGCACTGGTGAAAGTACTTGTACCAGTTGTCGAGCATTTCTTCATCAAACTCACGAGCGCCGACCAACCGCGGAAACAACTTTCCCGCCAGCGTGTAGTGCCGGCGATACACCGATCTCAATAAATCCTGTCGGGCCACCGGCATATTATTGGGATCACCGGTACCCAGAAAGTAATGGCACTTGTCGGTACAGGCACCACATTTCACGCAGGAATCAAGATACACACGCAGAGCCCGGGAACCTTTTACCAGCTCACCAAGTCTGGCTATGCCCACAGACTGCCAGTCATCAACCAACTCACCGGGATAGCCAATAGACTCGTTATGTGCAGGTCTGGCAACGAAGGGCTGGCTGTGCGCCATGCTGCCTTCCTCCACCGCAGGCACGGGCGTAAAACTACCCAGCCGTGGTACTTCGAAATCGGGTAACTTTTTAGCCATTCGTCGGCCCGCCGTTCTGCTGCACACTTGCTGTAGCGCTTCGCTCTGTTTGCGCATCAGCCGCACGACCGGCATGGCGGCGCTCACGCGGGTTATCAACCTGGTTGCGAGACGGGCTGAAAAACAAGCCAGGGGCGTGCAGTAATTTTGAGAACGGGAATATAAACAACAAAACAGCCACAAGCAGTAAATGCAAAGTCAGCACAACGCTCGACGGCAATGACTCAAAGTTTAATCGCAAAAGGCCCAGTGCGAATACCTTCACCGCGACGATATCGGTATGAGTGACAAAGCGCATCATCAAACCCGTGGTGGCAATCAGCAGAATTAACACCAGCATCAAATAGTCCGACGGCGCTGATATTGTTCGAACTCTGTCCACCAGAAATCGACGTAGCAGTAAACCGCAAAGTCCGGCAACCATGGCCATTCCGGCAAATTTGCTGAATGGCGCAATGACCGTCACCCAGCCCCACACCGGTTCGGTGAAATAGCGCAGGTGCGCCAGCAGCGCGACAAAAAGTCCGGCGTGAAACAACCAGCCAAAAATCCAGGTAAACACTGATGCTTTAAACAAGCTTTCAAAAAACACCACTTCTTTTACCAGACGCCAGACCACCCCAGCGCGCGTGACCGGTGCGGGCGTCGTGGGAATTTTTAGCGGTGCAGGTGTGCTGGCGTACTGGAAAATTTTATGCCCCAGACCAAAAAGGCAAACGATGCCGGCAAGTGTCAGCAGCACACCGATGATCATCGATAACATCCGGCCCAACGGCAGCCATTAGTTTTTCGAATCACCCATCGTTGTGCCACAGTGGCGTTTTTTTTCATCAAGGCAAACTCCGGAGCTACGCTTAAACGCATCCAGTCGGTTTGGGCAATCCGGCGTATTTACAGGCCTGCTTGGCAGGGCCAAGCGGATACAATTCATACAGATATTTAGCGTTGCCGTACTCTTTACCCAGTTTCTTGCCGATCGCTTTGGTCAATATGCGAACCGCTGGTGCTATTTCATATTCTTCGTAGTATTCCCGCAAAAAGTGGATGACTTCCCAATGGTTTTCGGTGAGTTCGCAATCGTCGATCCCTGCCATGACCGCAGCAACCGTGGGATCCCAGTCAGACAGATTTTCGAGATAACCCTCTTCATCCGTGTCGAGCGTCTTCCCGTCTACTTCGATGCTATTCATGTTTATCTCCGGTAGCAAGCAGTCAGCAATTGTGCCTGAAAATCCTGTTGCATGTACTGCCACAATAGTTCTCGGTCGGAGCCATGAATGAGCCCTGCCATAATTTGCGTACAGCGCCAGCCTCGCGTTATTTACAAGGCGACCAGCAAACCCGCAGACCGCGAGGACAGGCGACAAAATAGACATGTATTGGCGTTTACTCTTAATCAGATAGGACTTTCATCTACAAAATGCATAAGTGTCTGATTTTTAGTGTCGAGATATTTTAAGCAACACACAAAGCCGTCTAGCAAAGTACAAAAAACGCAAAGTGTTTGCTCTTGATCTACCCGCGTTTAATCAGTTTTGAGAGTAATCGTGGAAGCGGGTCGTCGCGCCATGGACAGCGCCAGGAGCGCTGTCAGCCATGGATGGCTGTTTGCGCGGCTCACTTGCACGATCACTCTCAAAATGCCGCAGGCACCCGAAGGGCCGAATTGTCGCAAAAAGACTTTTTGCTTCCGTTTTTGGTCTTTTCAAAAATGAAGGCCCCGGCAGGGAAGTCATGTTAGTTAGACCGACAGCGCACCAGGACAAGCCCACAATATCGCAGAATAGCGTAGCCGAGTTGGTCAAAGCGACTTCTCAATGGCATTATGCAGCGCTCCCGGAATCGCGCCTGCGCGTGGCATTGCAGCCAGGAGCGTACCGAGCCAACAACGTTCTGAGTCGTTTCATGGTCGCTATTCCTCGCAATAGTCAGATGTGGCCGGACACCATGAAAAGCAATTGTCCAGAGGATCCGAAGTGATCATGAAATGCCCGCCTGCCAGACCAGTTAGCAATTGCACGAAAGCGGAAACACAAAATTGGAACCAGAAGCGTGAGTAACGACGAAAAATTCTTGCTACGATTCACGATCGAAATTATTAAGGCTCATTTGTAATGGATATTATTTTTATTTCACAACTGCAGGTCGAAACCATTATTGGCATTTTCGACTGGGAGCAAACTCAAAAACAAACCGTTTCGATTGACCTTGAAATGGCCACAGATATTACCAATGCAGCAGCCAGCGACAGCATTGATGACACGCTAAGCTACAAAGATGTGTCCAAACGAGTTGAACAATATATCGCTGAGAGTCAGTTTCAACTCGTCGAAACACTGGCAGAACGAGTCGCAGAATTAGTGCTCAGCGAATTCCCTGTGCCATGGCTGCGCCTGACCGTGCATAAACCTGGCGCGCTCAGTAACTCGAAAGATGTTGGTATCCGCATCGAGCGCGGTAAAAAATAACCACCTGCCGCAATAGTCCCAGACTCTGTGAAAATCAGCGAAACGCCCCCGCCACCCCGCCTGAACAATCCCTTCGCGGGATGCTGGAGCTTGAAACAGCAGGCAATTAATTGGCTACAAAGGTTTCCTGTGAGGATCAGACAAAACCAATTGATGGATCAGCTATCTTCCTCACCCGATTGACAGTGCATCAGAGGCTACTCGCCAATTATGCTGGCTTCCAGATATCCACGTTCATCCGAGCCAGCAATCCCTGGATTACAGCATCACTTTGTGACTAATGCAGTGTTGGCTAGTCATCTTGCACGACTAATTTATCCAGATTCTCATAGTAAGAGATGCATTTTTTGCATGAGCCATCTGTCTCTACCCACTCAGGCCTTTGTTTTCTGATCATGTCGATGACGCTGGCTTCGATGTCTTTCACCAAATCGTCAGTGGAGTCGTCACACAATTTACATGGGTCCATTTCTGTTCTCCAGTCAATAGGTTACTTAAAAATCGTTCAGATTCGCGCCCTAAGACTACCCCAAATTACAAAGAGCGACCAGGAACCAATCGAACGACTGCAAAGCTATTCCTCATTATAGTAGATCTAAACAATCTGTCGCACCCCGGTAATTATTCCCGGACGTATAGACTATACAACAAGCGCCTGACCGTGTAGCAAGTTACTAAACTTAAGCTTTAGGTAAGGTCACAGCAGCTGCACCGGCAGCAGCCTGCCCGGAAGTAGCGGCGTCCGATTTTCCGTCAATCTCAACACGCACGCGCGGGCGGGAAAAAGGAATATTGTTTTCCTCAAAGGCATCCTGCATTGCCTGAAACGCAAAGCGGCGGATTGTAAACTGCTTGCCCGGTTTAGACATATATTTGGTTGAAATCACAAATCCATAGTCATCGACTTCAACTGCACCCTGGGCCTTAAAGGGTTGTAGAAAATCATCCTTGATCACTTCTATTTCTCCCAGTTCTCTGCCGACTTGTTTTAGCAGCTTACGCACCATGTTGAGGTCTGTCTCAAATGGCACACGGACCTTGAGCTTCATGATTGCCCAGTCGCGGCTGAAGTTTTCGATCACAGCAACCGAACCAAATGGTACCGTATTGAGCGCACCACGATGATGCCGCAGCTTCAAAGAGCGCACTGAAATGCTCTCAACTGTCCCTTTGACTTTTCCAACGTCAATATATTCGCCAAGGCGAAACGCATCTTCCAGCAAAAAGAAAAATCCGCTGACGACATCTTTTACTAACGTTTGAGAACCGAAACCAATTGCCAATCCAACAACACCGGCACCTGCCAATAGAGGAGCAGTGTCAACGCCCATTGCTGAAAGTGAAACCAGCACCACAATAGTGGATAT
Source organism: uncultured Granulosicoccaceae bacterium (assembly GCA_964574535.1). Taxonomy (GTDB): domain Bacteria; phylum Pseudomonadota; class Gammaproteobacteria; order Granulosicoccales; family Granulosicoccaceae. Next base: position 21,561 of record CAZNOB010000045.1, read on the forward strand.
GATGATCAGTGCCGCGCGGCGCAATAGTGGCAGCAATGTACGTGTTCGGCTCATACCAGCCCCAATCTCTTCAGACTCCATGTCAACATCACCCTGCACAAATGCCGCGTCTTCTTCGGCAATTTTTTGATCCAGAAAAACCCTCAAAACCTGCCACACAGCATACGCCACCGCCACTGTAGCGGTTATCTGGATCAGCATCTGAAAGAACTTCGTCTCAACACCTCCGTCATCAGTCGCAATAATATTGATCCGCCAGACGGCAGCCAAAAGAAGGGCTACAAGCAGGAGCAAGGCTATTCGTGATACCCGTGCAACGATAGTGGTAATCGTGTGCTCAGTGCCTTCGAGTTTGACTATCGCGCGCGATAGAGCCGCCTCGGTTATAGGCACCAGAATCAGAGTTATAACTGTGAATAGTGCTGCTCCATACAGGGCAAGGCCCCCAAGGAAAATGTTGACTAGTAGACCGAAAAATAGAAACGGTACCGCCAGGAAAGTAACGATGGGCCAAAATTCACTAACAAATTGTCGGACCAGAGAGGGTGTGGGATTTCCGGCTAAAATGTCGCCGGATATAGCGTGACGTTGACACCAAACCGTATAGCTTAAAAGCAAGGTTGTTCCTGCGCCGATAAGCAACAAAAGCAAGTCATGCACATCGCCAGTAATGCCTACCGAAGCAAAAGATGCACAAGCAAAAAACCCAAAGGCTCCAAATGCTGTTGAAATCATGATGCTGCGATGGAAGCTTGCTGCGTCTTCGTCAGACATTGCCGGTATACGCAATTCGGGCGCACCCGGTTCGAACAATGCCCGACTACCACCGGCGAAAAATGAGATAATTGCAACGGCAGAGAGATAGAAGAAAAACAAGGTACGATCCCGCTGATCATCAGAAGCGAAAATAAAGTAGGCCACTGTCGCAATAGTGATCAATGCAACTACACCAGCCCCATGCCGAAACAACCGTCCGGCAAATCGAGCTGCAAGTGAAAGCTCTTTTGTTTCGGAGGCGGCAAATTGATCCAGCTTTCCTTTCACAAGGGCAGATCCAGCCAACCCCGCAGCAATACAAAGCAAAAAAGTGATCAAAAACCCGCCGAACGTGTTGCCATCTCTCCCCTCGTTTATACGTTTCCACCATTCTCCGGGCAAGCCTGGAAGTTGAACATAAGCCCCCAATAGAGTGCTTGCACGCGCGCGTACTTTAGTGAAAGCCCATTGAATTTTGTAGGCGATTACAGCGGGATTAAAAATTGGTTCAGGCGGTGGCGCGGATTCGGGCTCTGCCAGCTTTTCAATCAGCAGGGCACGAACCTCTTTGTCCGACAATTCTGAAATGTCTCTTGCGTCTGCTACAGGGACAACCTGTATGCAGCAAAACAATGCCATCGTCAAAAGTAGCGATAGTATTCTCATGAAAACTCAGTAATCAGAGACATATATTATAATTTCTTTATCTTCAATCGCCTCGATCCATAATGCCGACCTTGCCACCAAGCTATAAGCAACTAATTGAGCCTGGTATCCGGCCAGTACTTAGTCCCCGAGACCATTAATTCAAGAGCCAGCCCATTATCTGTAATCTGGTAGATAGACATATTATTCAGTACCACCTCACCACTGCCTGCGTTGCCCTTATCATCAAGCTTTGCAGCGGCACTGGCACTTGCACCGATAGTCACACCGTTGGTTAGAAAGTCATCCAGGGCGGCGGCATTGTGAAAAATAAATATAACCCTGACGTCATCTATGCCGACTCCCAGCCCGGCCCCCAGTTCCGCCATGTTCATGAATGTATTTTGACCATTGCGGTTATCCACTACGACACCACGACCGCCACCACCACTAACCACCAGCAAGTTTATTCCAGCACTATTGAACACGGCATAGCCAGGAGCAGCCTGAATTTCTGCTGAAGCGCTGTCTTTGAGCTGATAAAACTCAGTCAGCGTATTATCGTGCATTTGCAATATCGCCTCACGATGATCATCAGCAGTTCTTCTGGGCGTTGTTGAGCATCCGCCTATCAATGCAGCAACTAAAAAGCTTGCCACAAATATTTTTACTCGATTCATTTCAGAGTCCTGTCTTTAAAATTTTGAACGGCATACTATGCATCAGTGATTTGGCAATCGCCGGTAGTATACTTTAGGTTGAACCATCAAAGAAAAGAATTATTATGGCTTTCTGAAAAGGTCTTTACGTTAAGCAAACAATGCATCTGGATTTTATGATTCCGGTACGCCAGATCGCGCAGCCATTGTTCGAATTTCTTCAATAGCAGCGAACCACGCGAAAGTTGCCGTTTCGGCCAAAGGCCAATGCGATATACTTTTTAACGTCACCGGCAGGGCTCTACACAGAGGATTAACATGACACCGGAAATCACCCGAATCAGTTCAGCACACCCGGTTTTTGCCGCCACGGTGACCGGTATTGATATCGCATCAGGTGTTTCCGTCAGTACCGCCAACCTCATTGAAGAGGCAATGGATAAATACGCGGTACTGGTTTTTCCCCAACAGCAACTCACCGACGAACAACAATATACATTCTCATCGCATTTTGGACCGATGGAAAAAGCCACGGGTGATATCAACGCCAAACATGAGCGCCGGCTGTCCCTGGATATTAACGATATCTCCAATCTCGATCAGCATGGCAATGTACTACCGCGTGATAGCCGCAATCGCCTGTTCGGCCTGGGCAACATGCTATGGCATTCTGACAGTTCGTTTAAGAAAACGCCCGCCAAGTTCTCATTATTATCGGCCCGGCAAATACCGGAATCCGGTGGCAACACTGAATTCGCAGATATGCGTGCTGCCTGGTCAGCGCTTGACCGGCCACTACAGGATGAATGCCGCGACCTCATCTGTTGGCACAGTCAGCTTTATTCCAGAGGAATGCTTGGCTTTGATGATTTTACCGACGAAGAACGAATTAAATGGGCGCCAGAGCAACAACGGCTGGTGCGTCGGCATCCGCAAACCAACCAACTGTCACTTTATCTGTCATCACATATAGGTGGCATTGAAGGGTGGCCGGTCCCGGAAGCACGTTTGTTTATTCGCGACCTGATGGAACACGCCACACAAAGAGAATTTGTATACGCACATCAATGGCGGCAATGGGACCTGGTAATGTGGGATAATCGGGTTACCGTACATCGGGCACGACGTTACGATCATACAAAGCAACGGGATATGCATCGAACAACGGTTGCAGACAGCGGATCGACTCTGCACTACCCGGTGTAACCAATATATTCTCGTTGCGCGTGTAACTACAGTGTCTCTTACCCGACTATATTCTCGAACCTCGAGTGCCATCGGCAGGATTTAGCGATTTTCTTTCGAAACCCTTTAAGATGGAAAGTATGGGTATGCTGTTCACCGCTATTATCCAATGTTCTAAAAGTAATATTACCCCCGATTTTGGTCATACTGCTAATCACGTCTGTATCCAGTATCTTGAGAGTGTTGTCTTCGTCGTTTGAATAAAAAGTAGTCTCTGTTGGTTCTTGCCCCTTTACTCTCACAGTAATTTTACCCTTATCCTTGAAGACAGCGGAAGCATCACCGAAGTCAAGAATTGTACTAAATGGCTCATCCTCGTTGCATACAACTGATAGCCTGGCACCAAAAACGTTAGATACAGACCTGTCCTTTATGTAGACCAAACCAGATCGGGTATCATCAATTGGATCCGTCTTTAGCTTTGAGATCCAGCGCTCAAAACCAAACGCATGAGCATTAGCGGATACAGCGATTGATAAAATGGCTATTACCAGAGAAAAACAGCCAACAAAATATCTATTCATTCTAAATTTCCTAAAAATTCCAGCGTCCGTGAATTCTTCCCGCGCTACCAATGCGATTATCGGTTTAACTTGCAAAAAATACAATAATGTAGCCTACAATTCTTGATAGCAGTACAAGGCGAGCCTGATCGCCATGCCAGTAGATCGCCACTGAAAACGTGTGCATGAATTTGATTTGAGTATTGACAGTGGCAGGCAAAAAGACACAGCATTCTTGTGTTATTTGCGCCCTTCCTTTTGCTAAATGATAGTCAGTCGTCTTTCACAGATTCGTTCAACGACGGTTGTCCAAGCTCGGTTCGAATGACCGTGACCAGGCTCTTTACACTCACCGGCTTTTTTACCAGCGGTCCGTAGGTGACAGCCGGATGCTTTCCGGACTGTTGCGGGTAGCCACTGAGATAGACGACTTTCAATTGTGGTTTTAAACGCATCGCTTCTGCTGCCAGAGAATACCCATCCAGCTCGCTACCTGTCATAACGATATCGGTCAGCAGCAGATCGATTGCGTTATCTCTGTTTAGTACCTGCAATGCTTTATCAGCACTATGGACTACACGAGTATCCAGCCCGAATCTGCACAGGGATTGTTGCAGCATCTCTGCCAGACTGGTTTCATCTTCAACCAACAGGACGGTCGCCCGACTCTGTGGTGGTTGCACTTTTGTAGCAGCGGCCACCTTTACTTCCGGCTGCGCCAGTGATTTATCCAGTAGCAGGGTCACTCTAACCCCGGTAGAACCCGGATCAACATCTGACAGGTTTTCGATGATCAAATCACCGCCGCTTTGCTCGACAAAACGATAAACCATTGACAACCCCAGGCCACTGCCTGTGCCGCCGCCTCGCGTGGTGAAAAAAGGATCTGTTGCTCGTCTGATTACCTCGGCACTCATGCCCGGGCCATTGTCTGTCACTGTGATCAGTATTTTTTGACCGGTATCGGCTTGCTTCAGGGATGAAACCGAGTACTTTGTCGATGTGTGCTCAGCAGATCCGACAGCAAGAGAAACTGTGTCACCGACACCGCTTTCAATAATTGCATCGCGACTGTTAATGAGTACATTCAGTAACGCATTTTCGAGCTGCCCGCCATCACAATGTACAGCCAGCGCATCCGGCACCTCTTCCACGACAAAGTTGATATCCTGCTCAATGCTGGCTGTCACAAGCTCTGCAACAGATTGAAAGATATTTTTAAGCTGATGTGACCGGGCACTTACCGGCCGCGCCACCGCGAATGCTACCAGCTTGTCGGTTAGATCGGCACCACGCTGAACGCTGTCCAGAGTAACATCCAGAAAAGACTGTCGTGCTTTATCATCGGGCTCAACAGTCGCCAGTTCCACCGAGCTTTGAATCGTGGATAAAAGATTATTGAAGTCATGCGCAATGCCACCGGTGAGGTGACCAAGCGCTTCGAGTCGGTCGCTGCGTCGAATGCGTTCGCGATTGAGCTGCAGTTCCGTAATATCATCGAAGACAACAACACCGCTGATGGCAGACTCTGATTCATTGATCACTGAACTTGCCACACGAAGATACCTCAGAGGCTCGGATTCATTAATTTGTAGCGCAACAATATTGACATTCGTTTCACTTGCAGATGAACCTGCAGTTACGGGCTCGATGACAGGTTGATGAACAGCGAGCGTATCGTTAACAACAGCAGCATTATCGATTGCATTGGCTGCGGACACCCCGGTTACCCGGCTTGTACCTACAGACTCCCCTCTGCTTGTTTCAGCGTTGGTAGCAGCGAGATGAATCGGGCAACTGGAACCCGGCAGTGGCTCCAGAGACCACGGCGCAAGAAATGTAATTGAACCCGGCCATCGGAACGGAACCGGCTCTGTATTCAGGCCAAATAATTTCCGCGCGGCAGCATTGATTATCAGCACGCGACAATCGCGATCCAGCGCGACAATGGCGCTACTTGCGACATTCATCACCATTTCCTGCCGACGATTGCTGGCGGCCAGGGAAAGCTGTTGACGTCGCGACATCTGCCTCAGTAGCTCATTGGCATGCGACTGCAGCTTTTGTTCTAACAAACTTTCCATGCAGACGGCGAGCCTGAACAACTCAATATGCTTAGTGTGTTCAATCGCTTTGGCTACCGCTGAGTCAGATAGTACCCACAGCGAACCGATAACAGTTGATCGCCTAACCGAGTTGCCTGGCATGTCACCAGCCAGAGAGGGTATCGGTACAACAGTGGTAATAATTTCGCAACCTGCGGCCGAATGGTGGACTGTAGCACCCGCTATTTTTAAGTTGAACGATTTGCGATTCTCATCACTGGCCTGTGCTTGCTCATTATCGCCAGTCGACTGCTCGCGCGATAGAAGCGGCACGAGCGAGCTTGCCTCTGATGTTTCAATGCCCGCTGACGACTTCAAATAGTGCTCACGCCCACCGGATTTTTGCAAAAGCAGAACCAGCGCACAGCCACTAAAGATTGAGCATCCCAATTGCAATACCTGCTCAATCGATTTATCGGAAAAGTTACTGGCAGCAAGTGTTGCCAGCTGTTGATCCAGACCAGTTCGCGAATAGACAATTGGTGTTTTGTAGCGGTTGCTCTGTTGAAACTGCTGCATTAAGCCGATGATTCCATCCACAACGCTCAAATCAGCCAGCCGGTCATGATAAGCCCGTGCAATCTGACTTGCCATCGCGGTATCTTCTATATGACTGGTTGCCATTGACCAGTTCGGGAACAGAGCTTCCGCCAGGTCAGTTCGCAATAGAACTATGGGGTCAAGGTGTCGGGTATCGCGCGCAATACGCGACATGGTTCTCTCTACCGCCGCTTTTTGTCCCTGTAGAATTTGACAGAAATATTCATGACTCCAGAGCAACAGACCGGTTAGCCCGCTAGCCTGGTTTAGCTCTATTGATTGTTCGCGAATAGCGTCCAGTTCATCAGCGTTGTTCGGGCTTACAACTCGACTAATATAGAGCAGCGAATAATGCACAGATCAGGTGGTAGCCATTATCAGACGATTTATTTCGCGAGCCAGCGTCTCTAGCCTGACTGGTTTGTGTAATATACCGTCAGTCAGGTTTCTAACGGTATCCATTGCACTGAATTTTCCAGCGCTGCGTGCGGGGGCACCCGTCACGGCCAGTACCGATATTGGATACGGATTGGCCTTGTATAAATTGCCTTTTAATCTGATGCGATTAATAAGCGTTACGCCACCTTCATCCAGAATGCGTCCGTCTTCACGCAAAAACAGATCGACAATCAGCAGTCGGTACGGGTTGCTTTGAAGCAATATTTCGGCATCTCCCACAGTGCCACAACAATCAACGCGATATCCGGATTTTTGCAGGTATATCTGCCACAGGCCAGTCAGCGCAATGTCGTCGTCAACCAACAGCAACGAAGCAGCACCACCCCCCGCTTTGAGCGCCGGGATATCAGCATCCGGTTGTAACGACTTTCTTCCCATAATTCAACAAAGAGTTGTCGTGCCTGTAAGTAACCATGCTTTCTGCCCGGTTAGTTTTAGTGAATCGGAATACTCACAATGTAGTTGCTGTTTCTCTTATTGTCATTACAACACCATTAACCGAGTTGTCTGATGAGATGTAAGGTGCCAGATGTATAGACAAATTAGAAGCTTTATCCAACGCAGCGGCTTCTTTCTCGATTGCCACCCGTGTACCCAATACTCGAGTAAGGTCATCGATCATCTCCGGATATTGAATATTCAATTTAAAATCTGTTATCGGGCGGTCGAGATCGCCTGGTAGCAGATTGATAAACCTGGCCATCTTCGGCGTAAACCTTCGTATTGCCAGGGTGCTGTCGAGGAAAATTATCCCGTAGCCGGTGGAATTAAGCAAATTATCCAGATCAGTGTTGAGCTCCATCAATTCGGATATTTTTTCCTGGTACTCTGTATTTACAGAATATAGCTCCTCGTTGACAGATTGCAGCTCCTCATTAGTGGATTGCAGCTCCTCGTTTGCCGCCATAAGTTCTTCGTTTGTTGCCTGCAACTCCTCACTGGTTGTGTCGAGCTCGGCGTATGCATTTCTGAGTTCCTGTTGAGAATCTATTAACTGCATGTCGAGTTCACGCAAACGTTCATGCGTGTGTGCCTCGGCACGATACTGCTCGTCGTTAACGCTGGGAGTATCGCTAGTCGTGTCTTCAGTGTCCTGGGTGATTACCGCGCTGGTAAAAAGCACCAGGAAGTACACCTCTTCCATACGGGAAAGATCAGTCAGCCTGCGCACCGTAATGTCCACATACCGCGCAGGGATATCCTCGTCATCTGATTTGGTTTGCGCATCTGACTTCTCCGAGGTTGTAAGCGGCACTCCCCCTAATCGGTAGGTAGTTCGTTTGGGCTCTGTCAAACGCGACAAACATGTAGAAACCGGCACTACAAGTTCCGGGGCCAGCAGTGTGTCGATATGAGTGGTGACGCGCCCCGAACCATAGAGACTCAGGTAATCGCCACAGTCTCCAAACACATGTAACGCTAAATGATTATTATTAAGAAGAATGCCGTCCGGTCCGTATTCTTCGAGCAGGCGATCGCGCACACTTTGGTAGATATTTCTTTGTTCGCGCGGGTAGCGTTGCGACAACCCAAGTCCGACCGGATTTCCTGTTGCTGAAGCCCTTGCTGATGCGCGCCGTACGTAGTCGGGGTTGATGTGTTTAACTGGCAGTCTTGTCGATCGTGCTTTCCGCCAAATTTTGGAGGTAGCGTTAAATTCACTAAAACTATCTGCCTGGCTACCTAGAGATTCGGAACTACCCAACCACAAGAAACCATTGTCTCGCAATGCAAAGTTAAATAGAGCAATTGTTCGTTCCTGAGCTTCAGTTTGAAAGTAAATCAGCATATTGCGGCAGACAACCAAATCCATTTGAGAGAACGGCGGGTCTTCGAGCACATTGTGTGTAGCAAACACAATCATGTTGCGAAGCAGCTTGTTCACCACATAGTTTCCGGATTCATCCAGTTTGAAAAAACGGTTCAAACGTTGTGGACTGATATCGTTTTGCACATTGGGGGGATATACACCGGCAGATGCATAGTCAATAGCATCGCTATCTGCATCACTGGCAAATATTTTAATTGGAACCGAGATTCCGTTATTTTCCATCAGCTCGGTAATCAGTATTGCCACAGAGTAGGCTTCTTCGCCACTGGATACTCCGACCATCCATATACGCACTGCTGAGTCTGACCCTTTACTTTCAAGTATCGATGGTAATACTGCATCTGTAATTTCGCGGTACGGTTCTTTATCTCTGAAAAATTGTGTAACGCCGATTAGCAGATCAGACTTCAGCAAATCGAACTCCTGCGGCTTACTGTTGAGCAGTTCCGCATAGACGGGTAGTGTTTCTATGTTGTTAATGCCCATCCTGTGCTCGATGCGACGCGCTATCGTGCTGGGTTTATAAAGCGAGAAATCAATTGCAGTAGTCGCTTTCAGTTTTACGAAAATATCTTGCAAGAGATCGTGATTACTCGCCAAATGCTCACGGAAGGCCAGATTTTTACTTGCCGTCAACGGATGCTGAATATAAGAAACCAGTTGATTAGCCAACTCACTGATATCGCCTATGGTATCCACGTAGCCAGTACGAATTGACGCTATCGGCATACCGTCAAACTCCGCATCAGCAGGCTGCTGAACCATCACCAGCCCGCCAGCTTCTCGTAACGCCTTAATACCATGGCTTCCATCGCTGCCGGTACCCGATAATATAATACCAACTGATCGATTCTGCGCGTCAGCCGCCAGCGATTTGAAAAATTGATCAATCGGCAAGTTCGGGTGAACGGTTCGGTGTATATCGTTCAACAAGAGCTTTCCCTCAGAAACGATAATGTTACGACTCGGGCGCATTACATACACTTGATTCCGACGAAGATACTCACCATCGTCCGCAAGCTTTACTGTCATTGGTGAATGCCGCGCGATTAGCTCGTCCATCAAAGTATTAAAATTGGGGGATAAATGCTGCACAACAACGAAAGCTGCCCCGGTATCCGGGGGAATGCCCTCAAAAATTGCTTGCAGGGCTGGCAGACCACCAGCGGATGCCCCGATGCCCACGACATGGCTTGGCTT
>CAZNOB010000046.1:0-2137 GCA_964574535.1 uncultured Granulosicoccaceae bacterium
TTACCTGCCTAACCGCAACGCATCCGTTGATGATCTTGCTCGCAACTTTGCCGGCGTTATGGTCGGACTGAGCACCTATATTGTTTTTTTCTGCCGGGATAAAATCGACAAACAACAATTGGTAGCAATTACGCTACTTGCAGTGTCAATTTTTGTACTCGTGGTCAAGCCGTCAGCAGAACTTGTCGCCTACTCTATGTACAAAAGCGGACCACCGGAGATAGTCTCCTTCGATGATTGGTTCGTGACCTCGATGATAACCACCACCGGAAATGCGAAATCGTCGATTGATCAACTAAAAACACGCACAGAAAACCAGCCGGAGCGGGTACTTCGCATGGACTTTGCACAGGAAACCTATAGTGGTGCGGTTTTTCACAGGCCCGGCAAACACTGGCCAGCCAATGGTGATTTGGCAATTCGTCTTTACAATGATGGACCCAACCGTGAAATGGCACTTCGAATTCACGACGAATTGCACGATTACCAATATGCGGACAGATTTAACACAAAATTTAACGTGGCTCCTGGCGAAAACACAGTTCTAATACCGCTGGAACAGATTGAACAGCTTGGCAGAGCTTCGGGGAACCGTACCATGGACATGCAAAACATAACCGAGCTTCAAATATTCTCAGGTAACCGTGAACCTTTTACGCTGTACCTGAGACATATAAAAATAGAAAATGAAAAGTAACGTGGCTGAATCCAATTTGCGTCACTCTGCTATTTGCAACCTAATGCGGGTCACCGAATAAATGTCAATTTTAGCGGTTCTATTTACTGCATTCTCTTGTATCCTCGGGGTCGTAGTCCCGTGGCTAGGGGTTCTTTGCTACTACCTCTTTACTGTGGGCCAAATGCAAACCATGTGGCCACACCATTTTGGCGAGGCAAGAGTATCACTATATATCACCGCTGCAACGCTGATTGGGCTGGTGGGTGCAACTGCTATAAAGCTGGTTAATTATCGTGTCTTGCTGTACCCGCCTACCATAATGATGATAATCCTGATCGCATGGGTTAATTTATCTGTTCCTTACAGCAGTTACTTTGTGCATGTAGAGCCGGTTAAAGGCCAGCTCACTCAAGCTGAGATTCTGGAGACGTTCAACAAAATCGTGGTTTTCTACTTTTTTGCAGCACTGCTAATCGATACACGTAAAAAGCTTGAATGGCTGATTTATGCCTTCGCACTAATTGCGCTTTACTACACTTATTGGGCGAACCTGATGTATCTGACCGGTCAATTCTGGCTATTTGGAATTAACGGGCGATTAGGCGGCATGCCCAAAAGTGTTTACTTTGATGAAAACTACCTGGCAATGATCTACGTTCTGGCCACTCCGGTGTTCTACTATATCGGGGTAGCACGGAAATACATGATCATCAGATACGCCATATGGATGATAGTCCCCTTAAGCTGGCACGCCCTGTTTCTCACTGGTTCACGCGGCGCTCTGGTTTCGGTCGGCGTAGTGTGTATCTACATCTTTTTCCGTAGCTACTTCAAAAAAGCATCTATAGGCATAGTTATCGGGCTTATTGTAGCGACGATATACCAAAGCGGCGTACTCCTGAACCGAGTCGATGAAACCGTAGAGGAAGCAAATAAAGTTGAATCTACAGTAGCTTCAGACGATGAAGCACTGGATCCGCGCCTCCTGTCCTGGAAAGTAGGACTTCAAATCATGCACGATTACCCGGTATTCGGTGTCGGTGTCGCTAATTTTATCATGGCATTCCCTGACTACAGTAATACAAATAGACACGTAGCTCACAACACATTTCTACAGTTTGCCGCTAACTGCGGAATCATTACCGGATTAATTTACCTGTGGTTCTTTTGGATAAGATTTACTACTTTATTTAAAAAGGCACCACCTGACGCCAAGTATCATCTAGGGCTGCACCGAGACTATCTTGATGACCTGCTTAATGCACTGTACCTTGGCTTCTTTGTTGTTGCTGTATTTCTGGATCTTATGGTCTATGAGATACTTTACATGGTACTGATTATGGGCTTCGCTAAATATTGTATTGACCGCCCACGAGAAGTCAAAGTCAGAAAATATAAAAAATCTATTTACCGATTTGGACAAAAGAAAGCAACCTTAGACGATCAAACCGAAGTAAT
>CAZNOB010000046.1:2237-13385 GCA_964574535.1 uncultured Granulosicoccaceae bacterium
CTATTTACCGATTTGGACAAAAGAAAGCAACCTTAGACGATCAAACCGAAGTAATAGACGGACCTGGACCAAGACTAACAAGCTAACGGGATTGAGAGTACTTCACAATAGAAACCGGTCCGGGAGTGTTCGCATTCCCTTAAGCTAAAAGAGCCATGAGAGGATCACCTCTCAGCGGTAATAGCGCTTAACAGGATTTGTTGCCTCTCTAATAATGCGGGTTAGTTCAAGCGGACGAGATTTTTACAAGCGCCGCAAAAGCCGGGAGTATATCTCCGAGTATTTTACAGCCATCGTTTGCACTGAAAATTTTTCGGCAAACACTTTCTGCCCGGCTGCCGCCAATCTTTCGCGGGTCACCGCATCTTCGTCGAGCCTCAACATCCAGCCAGCAAGATCGTCGACATCGTCGGACTCGACTACAATTCCGCTCACCTCATGCTCTACGATCTCAACATTGCCACCTACGCGAGTAACAATACTGCACACGCGCATTGCCATAGCTTCCAGCAGAGTCATTGAAGTCCCCTCGCTGAAGGAGGTCAAAAGATATATATCAATCAGTGACATGTATTTGGCAGTTTGTTTTTGATACCCGGTAAAAATCACACTATCGGTTAAACCAAGTTCCGCCACGTGAGCCTCCAGCGCGCCACGCTCGTCACCGTCTCCCACTAGCAGAAGCCGAGCCGCAGAATTTTTCTGCCGCACTTCTTTGAAGCCATTAATCATCATGGGCAGATTTTTTATAGTATCGAATCTGGCGATTGTGCCAAATACCAGGTGCGACGCGTCTAAACCGAGCTCAGCCGCAATAGTTTCATCGCAATGATCGACCGGGGGCTGGATACCGTTATAGACCACTTGAATACTGCGCGCAGAAAACCACTCATAGTGAGCCAGAGCATCAGCTGTGGCCTTCGATATAGCCACAATAGAATCAGTGCACCAACCCAGCACAGGATTGATTAATCGCCTTTTCCAGGTGTAGCTATCGGGATGAAAGCGTCCATGCTCAGTAAAAACCACTTTTGTACGAGTAAAAAGCGCAGCAAGTACGCCGTAAACAAATGGTGTGTACTGATGACAGTGAATAATATCGATCTGATCGCGATTTAATACTGCCCGTATCGATTTAATAAGCTCCCTGTCAAAACCGGGCTGCCGACTAAAGATCTCAAATTCGTAGCCCTGCTGCTGCAGTGCTTCGCCAAGTAAGCCTACCTGGCCATCAGTACAGGCGATACGGTTTTCATAGACGCCCGAGTCAAGATTTCTGACCAGCTGTGTGATAACTTGCTCGGTTCCGCCAACCCCCATGTCATAAGTCAGATGAAGGATTCTTCGCTTTTTCTCCATTCGAGCAATACCTTCCGAGAAAACGGTGAAATTTATATAGTGAATATTTTCAAGGAGAAAATAGAGGAAGCGTGGTATCAGTGACTTTTCGCTGATGTATGGATTAAAACATTCTGAAACAGAACAAACTGGCCAGGGGATAGCCAGTTCGAAACCGGCAGAACCTCTGCCGGTTTACACAGGTTGAAAGTTAACCTACTCCGTAGCCGTATCCGTAACCATAAATGTTGGACTGTTTCTTACGCGTCTTGTTTAAAATATAACCAACGCGGCTATGGTTATTCACCATCTTCAACGCATCAGACACCATCCCCTGCGTTGTAGACTCTGCAGCAACCACAAATACAATTTGGCCAGCCAGGTCAGCCACAACACTGGCCTCACTGGTAAGAAGCATCGGAGCGGTATCAAAAATGATGACTCGATCCTTAAAGCTGCGAGATAAACCCTCAACCAGTTCAGCCATACTACGGCTTGAAAGCAGCTCAGTCACATGGTGCGCTGAGCTTCCTGCAGGTAGAAATCGCAAGTTGGGAATATCAGACTGACAGACCACATCATTGATGTTCAGGTCCGGATCAAGCAATAGATCCGTCAGACCTTTCCGCTTGGCGTTAAAACCGAGTCTTTCGCCACAGCTAGGGTTTGTTACATCACCATCAATAAGCAGGACCGAACGATCCCGTTCCATCGCAATACTAATGGCCAGATTGATTGCTGAAAAAGTTTTTCCCTCTCCAGACACACAACTAGTGACCATAACCATGTTTGTATTTTTGATACCGTCGTATTTGGCAATATCGATAGCGGTAAGGATAGGACGCTTTATTGCTCGATATTCCTCCGATAACTGATTTCTGGATCCGGCGCCAGCTACAACCATACCTGCGGCATTCAGCTCTTGATAAGGTAGTTCAAAGTAACCCTTCTGAGAAGCCGGGGTCACACCACCACGAGGTGCCCTTGGCGCCTCGTCGTCGTAAAAACTTGTATTCGCCGATAACCGTTCTCCCCGTTCAGATTGAACACGATCATCCATCGGGCGATCACGTGGCAACATCGGTTCCACTTCCCTATGTGTTCTCGCTTCTCTGAAAGCGGGAAAACGCCCGCCAGTGTGCATATTGCTAATTCTTTCAACTGCTTGTTCTATAGCACCCATTATCTGACTCTTTGTAGTGTTTTAATCGATCGATCCTAGTGGATCTCTTTGGTCAGTTGCTGTTCTTCATAGCGATCACCCTGTCATCGCCATCAGCGTTAAACTTCAGATTTTCGTATAGCGTTACATTGTTGAGTAACACATACAGCAGTGCCACACAGGTGATTGGAAGCAATGCCGCCAACACGGTAAACTTTACATGCTTTATAGCGCTGGAAACTCTTTCACCAGGTTGACGACTGAGAGAAACCACCCCTAACACGGGTAACTTAGTCATATGCTCAAGCGATCTTCGGTTATAGAAAACGGGATTGAGCAATGACATAAAAAAGGCTACCGCAACTCCGATGGCTATGCTGCCAATCAACAACAAACCAGTAAGTAACAGACGATCAGGATCAGTTGGTCGAGAAGGGACAAACGGCGGATCGATTGAACGAATCTTCACATCGTTTGAATCTTTCTCAATATTGCCGGTTAATCTGGCTGCTTCACGTTTGTTCAGAAGCGTTTCATGCTGTGATCGAATGGTTTCGTAATCACGATCCAGCTGCTTCAACTCAGCCTCCACTGCCGGCATACTATCAACGGTACCCTCCACATCCTGTACCCGGGATGTATAGTTGGAAGCACGCGCCTCCAGCTTGGCAACGTCCGCTTCAGCCTCTGCTAACAAGGTGCTCAACTTTTGATAAACCACGCTTTCCTGAAGCAGCGATGAAGTATCTGCGGAACCACCACCAGAAACAGCTTTCTGAGACCGAAGGTCCGAGATCGATGCTTGCAGAATAGACACCTGGGGATGACGATCAGTAAATCGAACCAACAGCTCATCAAGCTGAGCCTGCAGTTCAGAGATACGTGCATCATAAGGTGTGCTGTTACTTGCACCAACGCGAATTTTCCGCTCTTCGTCTGCCAGATTGTTGCGCAGAGTTGCCCGCCGGTTTCGAGCCTCTTGCAGTTCGAGCTGCGCTGTTCGCTGCAACTGCACCAGATTTTCTAACCGCTTGTAAAATCCACCAGCTTCTCCAGGCAATGATCCCGCATGCTGGCGTTTAAATGCTGCAAGTCGCCCCTCAGCCGAGATCAAGCGACTCTCATAATCAGCAATTTGAATATCAAGAAACTGCTTGGTGGTCTGATTGTCGCGGACATCAGCATCACGGGAACTCCCGATGAAGATATCGATGATGTGCTGCACTACATCAATCGCCACCTGAGGATCGGTGTGAGAGTAACTAACGATATAGATCGATCGACTCTCGTTGGCGTCTTTGATTTCGATTTTTTTCTGTAGCAGATCAATTAACTCGTCCTTAGTCATCCCATCATCAAAAGTGGACTCAAGATCGAGCTCATCAATCAATTCTTCCAGATTTGGCCGACTCAGGAGCGTTTTACTGATTAGAGCAACTTTCTGCTTAACATTAGGCTGCACAGCAATACCATCAAGCAGCGGCTCAAGGATTCGATTTGTATCAACAAACAGCCTCGCAGTCGCAGGGTAACGCGCGTCTATCTGTGCAACCAATAGCCAGCCACACAACGCCACCGCCCATGCCGTCAGCAATGCTACCCAGCGATAGCGCCAAACGCCCCAAATGAACTCACTTATTTTATCAAATAACTCATGCATTTTTTTTAGTCGTCAGCAAGTGTAGAGAATGATTAGGTATCAGTAAAAAAGGTACAAGCTAGAACCAGGACTCTGGAATAATCAAAATATCGCCAGGCTGCACCGCACGATTTGCCCCGATATCACCTTTTTTCAACAAATCATGCAGGCGGAGTCGATACTGTTTCTTGCCACTGTTATCGTCTCGAACCAGCACCGCCTTGTTACCGCTTGAAAACTTATTCAGACCACCGACTTCAATCATCACATCAAGTACAGTCATACCATTCACATAGGGCACTGTGCGCGGCTTTGCGCCACCGCCTACCACTTTAATCTGCTGTGATGGAGCACCGATAAACTTATTAACTGTTACGGTAACCGTCGGGTTTTTTACATAGGTTTGGTACTGTGACTCAAGCTCCCGTGCCAGTTGTGTTGGTGTTTTACCACTCGCAAGCATATCTTCTACAAGACGTGTTGTAATTTTACCATCCGGCCTGACAGGAACGGTGACAGAAAGATCTTTGTAACCCCACACAAACACATCCAGAGTGTCACCGGGACCAATGACATACTGGTAGCTTGTTCCCCCTGCGGCAGCCTGGACATTAGTAGTCGCCGCCGCTGGGGTAGCAGAGTCATTATCTACAGTCGTGGGCTGAGATGCACAGCTGGCCACGGCAATCGTGATAAATAACGCAGTGATTAATTTTTTATAATTCATTTGATAAATTTCATGCAGCTTTCAGGTTCGTTTCGCGTATTTGCTGTGGTAACAGACCTTCACGAATCAGGTCGCTTAACACTTCACACAGGTCATGGAGTTCTAGTTCTTCACAGTCATTTGCAATGGCATGCAGCATCAGTCTGCTGCAAATTAAATTGACCCATCTGCGTATGCCCAGACTAGAACGATGAACTGCAGTATAAACGTTAGACGCTATCGCTGGATTATTATTCCAGTTTGCAGACCTTAAATTTTGTAAAATATATTCTTTTGTTTCACTGACATCCAGCCTTTCCACATGACAGGTTGCGACCAGTCTCTGGTGTAATTGTTCCAACTCCGGATGCAATAATGTCTCGCGAAGCGAAGGTTGACCGACCAGGAAAATCTGCACCAATGACTCACCCTTTGACTGCAGGTTAGCTAATAACGTCAACTTCTGTAAGGCGTCAACGGTAAGCTGCTGCGCTTCATCCAATACCAACACCGCACGTTTACCCAGATCATGCAGGCGCTTTAGGTTATCTGAAATACTGAATATAGCGGCTGTAACATCGGGTTTAATTTCTTCAGCACCAAGTATTCTGGCGTAGTATCCCAGCAACTGAGCACCAGTGTAATCAGTGCATTCTATGATCGCCGATGAAACATTGAGATCGGTGCTAGACCCGATCACGCTGTTTATAAGTGATGACTTCCCCGTACCTGGATCACCAGTCATTAACACAACCCCTTCTGAGTTATGCAAGGCGTACTGGACATAGGAACGAGCTTTCGTAAACGACGGATGAAAATACAGGTTGCTGTGGTCCGTAGTCATACGGAAAGGGTCAGCGCTTAACCCGTAATATTCCTTGTACATATTTGTTGACTCTCAATTTCTATCGCGATGCGGTCTGTGAATCGAGCGTTTGCTGTCCCGACCCTGTTTTTCTTGTCATCCCATTACTCCGGTCGCATCGAGACGTGGAGAGGGACATGATTCTGCTCGCCATATGAATTGCAGAAACAACTGATTTTATCTATTGGCGGCAAATCCTAAAAGAACTGTGACAACAGATAGCAGTTAGGAGTACTGAACCCCAAATCACCCGAGGTCGACAGCAAACACCAGTCGACGACGTAAGACCAGAGGGTAAAAGTCTGTAAGACATTCAACCCTGCTATTACCGAATCAGGGCTGAACCAAAGTGATAAAGGTGACCGCGCATATCTATAAGCGAAAAAGTCACACTATGATGCTAATTGCATCACAAAATTTTATGCCTCCTATCCCCCGTACTCACAGGAACGTTGATCTTATAAAATAACACTGAGCCGCGTATTTCGGAATATTTTCCGTTTCCGTTATTCGCCAAGCATTGAAATTCAGCGACCGCTCCCCGCAAGTAACACGGCGTCGATGCCTTTAAGCACTGAGTTTAAATTCATCCGCATAGACATCCGGAATAGTGCACCATTCGAAATCCGCTAACAATCGCTGTAACTTTGGCTCCATAGTGGCGAGATTTTGATAATGCCTGAACCGCGTTCGCAGATCTGTGCCCTCTACACGCGGTTGGTCCGGATCAATCTCCCAGGGATGAAAGTAGAAAATCGCAGGCTCATTATCTTTCAGATTCACGCGATTAATCGCCCACTTACTGATGCCATAGGGATACAAGCGAAACCAGCCACCACCACCACAAGGATAATTTTTCTGTAGTATTCGTGTAGTGGTAATCGGCAACTCAAGAATCTCATCATTGGCGCATCGATGAGCAAATCGGGGGGCATCCGGAATTCCATAAAGATCATGTTTTATCGGAGCAATACTCGAACTGTACTGGTAGCCCTCCTCGGCAAGTACATCGTGAGCCCAGTCATTTTTAACAGTAAAAGAATAACTCGGCGCGCGATAACCAGTTACCCGGGTCGCTGAAACATCTTCCAACCTTTCCCTGGCACGTCGGATATCTTCTCCAAATTCCTGTCTGGTCAGGGTAGTTACCCTCTTATGGTCCCACCCATGGCTAGCCAGATCATGCCCCTGTTCCACAATGCGTTTTACGAGCGCCGGATATTGCTCAGCCACCCAACCCAACGTAAAAAAAGTGGCCCGAACCTGGTGCTGGCTAAACATTTCAAGTATACGATCTGTATTCGCTTCTACCCTTCCTGCGTAATTTTGCCAGTTTTCCCTTGAGATATAGGGCTCTAAGGCCGAAACCTGAAAGAAGTCTTCAACATCGACGGTCATCGCATTTTTCTGAGTCATTGAATCAGGCCTGATTAGTT
Source organism: uncultured Granulosicoccaceae bacterium (assembly GCA_964574535.1). GTDB lineage: Bacteria > Pseudomonadota > Gammaproteobacteria > Granulosicoccales > Granulosicoccaceae. The sequence continues at coordinate 9,384 of CAZNOB010000046.1, forward strand.
TTGTAACATGATTGATTGCCCGAACTTTAACGGAATCTAAAATAAAACCTGAAACCCCGAAAACTCGGGTTTGCAACCAGAAGCATTGAATCAGTAATTTGACTGATTTCCAAGAGCAGACACAAAAAGAGACAATTTTATGACAATGTACAATTTCCCGAGCACCTGGCACTAATATGTGCGGAGTTGCAGGATTTACCCAATTTAAAAAAGATATCCCCGATGTAGCCGGAGTACTCAGCAACATGGGGGAGGCTATTCGCCATCGCGGACCTGATGCGGGTGGTACTTTCATCGAAGATGAAATCGCACTGTGCCACCGCAGACTTAGCATTATCGACCTCAGTGAGCACGGTGCACAACCTATGTGGTCACCGTCGGGCCGCTATGTAACGGTTTACAATGGCGAAATTTACAATTTTCAGTCCCTTAAAGTCGAATTACTCGATGATGGTGTCACCTTTCGTGGCTCATCTGACACTGAAGTTCTAATCGCCCTCTATGAAAAACACGGACCGAATTGCCTGGCGATGTTGAACGGAATGTTCGCAATCGCAATATGGGACACCCAGGAACGCTCGTTGTTTCTCGCCCGAGACAGACTGGGTAAAAAGCCGCTTTATTACTACAACAAAGGCGAGCGTTTTTTGTTTGCATCAGAAATTAAATCCATTCTTTGCGCACCGGATATTGACCGAGAGGTACGAAAAGATGCAGTAAAAGATTTCTTTTTTTATCAATACGTCCCCGACCCTAAAACAATTTTCAGCTCCATTCACAAGCTGGCCCCTGGCCACTGGATGCAAGTCAACAAAGACGGATGCCAGATCCACCAATATTGGGATGTCTCCTTTGAACAAACACATACTGGCACCCGGGAACAAATCGAAGGTGAGCTGTTCGAGTTACTGGAAGATAGCGTTAAAACCCGCATGATCAGTGACGTTCCGCTAGGTGCATTCTTAAGTGGCGGTGTTGATTCCAGCGCTGTGGTAGGGATGATGGCCGAAAACAGTGAAGCGCCGGTGACTACCTGCGCTATCGGATTTAACAATAAGAAATTCGATGAAGTAGCCTACGCAGCTAAAGTCGCAAAGCAATTTAAAACCAGCCATCATGAATTTACCGTGCAAGAGAAAGTTGAATCAAACCTGACGTCCATTGCGGCTGCATTTGATGAGCCATTTGCAGATCCCTCCTTCGTCCCCACCTATTTCGTCTCGCAACTCGCGCGCACGATGGTTACCGTCGCACTGGCTGGCGATGGAGGTGATGAGAATTTCGCCGGTTACAGCAAATATCTTAATGACCAGCTAGAGAACCGCTTAAGAAATAAAGTTCCCGCCGCACTACGCCAACCCGTGTTAAGTCCGTTGTCAGGATTACTTAAGCGAACCCCGATCAATCAGCTACGTCGCGGTGGATCGCTTATTCATTCACTTTCAGTAGATCCCGCCACAGGCTTTTTTCTGTCCAACTCATTTTTCAGGCAGGATATCTGGGATAAACTCACCGCGGGCGACTTTAAATCCGCCACTGATGATTATGATCCAGCCGATATCACCCGCGACTACTACCAGACCGCAGACACAGATGACCATCTGGCGCGTTTGTTATATACCGATATCAAGAGCTATCTTCCTGGCGATATATTGGTCAAGGTGGATCGTATGAGCATGGCAAATTCACTGGAGACTCGAGCTCCGATTCTTGATTATCGCGTGGTGGAATTTGCTGCCAAAATTCCGTCCTCAATGAAAATCCACAAAAACGAAGGAAAGAGCATTCTAAAAACCGCGCTCGAGGGCTTCCTTACACACGAAACCCTGTATCGTAAAAAAATGGGCTTCTCAGTGCCTTTGGCACAGTGGTTGCGCGACGAAATATCAACAATTGCCGAAAGTCACCTACTAGCCAGCAACAGTGGCCTGTCAAATTTCTTTGCTCCCAGTGAGATTCAATCTCTCTGGCAACAACACCAGCAAGGCGAACGTGACTACTCGCAGGAACTCTGGAGCATGCTGGTGTTCGAACTATGGTGGCAACACTATATGTTATAGTTTTCAGTTAGTTTACCTTTCAACGGAAAATATTCCGTTACAGTATGTTGCCGAATTAACCGACTGAATCTGGCAAGATTGTTGTCAATTCCTCTCTTTTAATAAACGCCTGAAACTCAGTAAACTGCGGAACCGCCCGCAGGCGGACAGCCTCGTACCCGTTTAAGGCATGGACTTCGCATTAAGAGCGTTTACGTTTTTAGGCAGAGTCTTTAAATACATCTGGTCCTGCGGTAAAAATAACCCGGCTAATCTCTCTGGAGAAAGCACTTCAATGAATCTGTACTTCAAGCCAACAGCGTGCGCTGTTGGATGCGCACTCACGAGCATGGCACTTGTAGGGCCTTCTCAGGCACAGTTAGAACCATCTCAGGCTCAGATAGAACCATCTCAGGCTCAAATAGAACCATCCCAGGCTCAGATAGAGCCATCTCAGGTTCGGACCTCGAACTTCCAATTCGCACGGTTCCTGGAATTTGGAGCGACCGCTACCGATAACCCTGAACTTGAACTTGATCCAGACGACTCTGAGTTGGTCTGGACTGTAAAACCCTCAGTGGAACTAAAATTCACCGGTAGTCGAATCGGGGTGACAGCCGTCGGTGAGTTCGAATATTTTAGATTCACCAAGCAGGATGACGATATCGTCGATCCCCGATTTTTTGCGCGTGCAAGAGGCACGCTGTTGGATAATTTTCTGTTTGCAGACGGCACAATTGTTTATTCTAAACTGGCTCCAGATAGCAATTTCCTACGCTTATCTCAAGATAATGATACTGCGGCATCAACGAAAGGCAGACTATTTATTGACAGGAGTTTTGGTCAATTTGCTGACCTATATGTCGAGTACAACAACAATACATTTTTTGATTCTGTTAGATCGGAAGTCTCATCCATCAGAAACGGTGCAGAAGTTTTCCTGGGGCGAAACCCACAATACGGCGGCATCTTCTGGGAACTTGGCGGGAACTACGTACATGATGAATCCACCGACAACTTGTTCGAAAATTCCAGTTTGTATGGCTCAATTGGCGCGACCCTTTCCAAGACACTACTAACCAAACTGACCGTCGGTGCGGAAAATCGAAGATTTGTCAACGACATTGACTCCAACAACCCCATTACGACAGAAGATGATCAATCCTCGCTTTGGGATGCAAATGTTACCTGGTCACCGAGCGAACGAACTCAACTGAGCGCCGGTTTTGGTCACCGTTTCTTCGGCTCCGGCCCTAGCCTGGGGTTTCGTCATCGTACCGAAAACTCAAACATTCTTGCCAGCTTTACCCGCGATATCTCTCGCAGTGCTGCCACTCTCGATTCGATTTCCGTGTTATCCGATACAACCGGCACCTCGCTACCCAGTGATACCGGTACAGTTAACGTCGAGAATTCTAACCTCGCTGCAGAGTTGGATGAGCCATTCGTCGATAACAGATTTCAATTATCATACAAACTGGCAGGACGTCGCTCAGATGTAATTGTCGATCTGGTTTATTCCCTTCAAGAACCTCTGACTGGTGATGACGACATTGAATCCTGGCTTGGTCGCCTTATCTTCGATCGCAAACTATCAGAACTAACCACCTTGCGGTTGCAGTACGATTATCGTACAAGTGATGCGCCCAACCGAGAGAACCTCACCTACGAAGAAAATCGTATTGGAATTAAGTTAATCTTCAACTTCGATAGAATAGAGCCAACTCGAGATGAAGAATTTAGTGAGTAAGTAAAATCAAGGCACCAGCAGCATGCGTGGCAGCAAGCCTGCCACTGTGAATGCGCCTTCAGTGCGTTACACACAGTCAATGCCTGGTGCCATAAAATCTAGCTATTTATCGAGCGCCAAAAACGATTAAAAACTCCCCACCTGATATAAAATTCCGCCACACACAAAGCTACCGCCTAGATTGAATAGCCAAAAAAAAACCGAATCGTTTAA
>CAZNOB010000046.1:13485-22746 GCA_964574535.1 uncultured Granulosicoccaceae bacterium
CACACACAAAGCTACCGCCTAGATTGAATAGCCAAAAAAAAACCGAATCGTTTAATGATTCGGTTTCTCTTTCTCTAACTTCAAAAACCGCCTGAAGCGTATTTGAAAACGCCGCAAGCACGGATATCTCTGTGTGCTAACGCAAATTCAAACTTAGAACACGCAGGTTTATTAGTTAGAAAATACTTTTTGAGATAGAAATACGGCATCAAAGCGCAAGCCGCAACTGAACAGAACTACCTGCACAACTAGTGTCCCAGTCTCACAAAACTATCGTGACCCACTGGCGAAGCTTGAGATCGTGCGTAACAGAACACGCAGGTCCATCGCAAAAGATAGGTTCTTTACGTAGTACAAATCAAAAGACAGCTTAGTGGCCGCTTCCGCTTCAGTAGCAGCATAGCCAGAATTTACTTGAGCCCAACCAGTAATACCTGGCTTTACCAACACCCTGTGTACGAAAAACGGAATCTTGCTTTCCAACGTTTTAGTAAATTCGGGCCTTTCAGGGCGCGGGCCTACCAGCGACATTTCGCCAGCCAGCACATTAAGAAGCTGGGGAATTTCATCCAGACGGCTTCGACGTAAAAACTGCCCTACCGGCGTTATCCGGTTATCCGACTTGGAGGCCCACTGAGCTCCGTTTTGCTCCGCATGCTGAACCATGGTTCGAAGCTTCAGCATAGTAAAAGGCTGACCAAATTGACCGACCCGGGTCTGGCGAAATATAATTGGTCCCGGACTTCCTATGCGTACCGCTAGAGCCGCGAGTGCAAAAAACGGCAGCAAGATAACCAGCGCCACTGATGCAACAACGATATCGAGCGCTCTTTTCACTGCCGTGTTGTAGACCACCGTATGATCTTCCTGACACTCAATAATCCATTGTGCATTAATGTGTTCATTGGGGATGCGTTGATGAAGCTTCTCAATAAAATTGCTGTAGGTCGAAACTGACAGGTTAAAGTTGATTAAATCAAGTAGCTCCGTCTGCGATGGTACGAGCGCATCATCAGGGTCGACAACTATCTGACTAACACCGTTCTCTAAAGCCCACTCACGAAGATCAACATCCTCACCTTTACTTAAGGTTAAACCAATCGCACTGACGCCGTGAGACGATGTAGCTCCATCAAATTCTTGTGCATGCGAGGTAAATTTCGACGAACCAACAAAACCAACGATATATTGGTTACGAACAACTAATCCGACAACAAGAGCTCTCACCACAAACAAGCCCACCGTACACCCGATAAATGTAAGTATAGAAATAAGCCGACCAACCACCAGGTAATGCACCAGCAACAACTCAACATTCAGTATCAGCAACGCCGCCCCGGAAACAAATGCGCAAGTGCCAAGCACTCTAAGAGATGTAAGTCGCTGGTTAGGCTCATGCAAACCGGCAATATGGGCCAGCAGTGCAACGGCCAGCCCAACGCCAAAACAAAACGCCATTTGCCCCACATGAACGCCCACTACCAGTTCATTGCGAATTTCACTGCTGTACGGAGTCAATGCAAACGCCACTACCGCGCAAACATACGCAATTGCGTAGTCGCAAACGAACCATGACCACGGCCCGATATTGGTAAGGGTAAACCTGCGGCCTACCGGTCGGTTTGCTAGTTCTGGAACCTGGCTTTCGCTGCTGAACATACCTGTTTCTGTTTTCATATTTTGCACAACCTTCCAAGTTCCCGTCTAGCTACTCTGGTAGCAAATTTGTCTTTAATTATGTGACGTGCTCAGTACAACTCTCTACGGGACTCATCACGCATGGTTGATTTGAAAGGCCCTGGAGCGATGCATCATAACCTAAGTTTTCAGCTCACTGCGCTGCGGACCCAATCATCTTGTTATTTTTTAACATTTATTTTTGTTGTATTCGCTCACATGCTGAAAGCAGTGCTACAAAAATGAAAAATGTTGTTAAATACCAGCAATTACCTGCATTTTTTAACTAAAAACCCATGAGCTAAAGCGAATTCATACCAACTACTTGTAAACCCTATGAATCGAAACCAGGCTCATAACATCCAAAACTGCCCGTGCAAAAGAACCAGATTCAATATGCCGAGGTGCAATCAGGCCTTCCCTGTCGGGCCGGAACTATAACAACGCACAGGCGAAAAAGGCAACCATTAAGATCTCATGAAATAGGAAAATATTCCGGTTTTGGACATATTCTGTGAATTCCGTCTCCCTACTTTCACATCAAAGGAAGCAGTCTTAACCGCCAACATCTAAGCAACGCGCCAGCTCACCTGGCATGTCACCGGCAAAAATGTCGATGGAATCTCATTACCTTATTTTGATCCTGATTATCCGGTGTTTTCTGCCCACGTTTTCTCTAGATTAAACGACCTTCTATCATCACTGCCGAGGCCTTCATTTTTGAAGACCAAAAACGAACAGGCTGGGTAAGGGCTATTATCCCCTCAATAATTTAGCTGGTTTTTTTGGCACAGCGGGGGCATGCACGTCTAGGTTCTTGTCCAGCTCCGCAGCAAAAAGTCCCTTGCGGCCAAACAACCCTCCGGGTGCCCGCGTCAATGAGATTGATCATGCAAATGTGTAGCAATACCAAACGGGTAAAGCTGGCCACCCGAACGAGCGACAAACGGGGCTTGTCGTATGCAGAGGGAACGACTTAGATGTGAATCCTTGTGCTCATTATGAGCAGCGATCTCAGGCGTTAAAAAGACAGAGCGTATTTCCGATAGCCACGATTCAGCCTACTGTTTCCTATAGACCGCAACCGTCGCCAAATCACTCGCATGATCACTGTCCGGGCCAGAGTAGATTTGCTGTTGCGTAAATACCGGAGAAGTAATAGTCGATTCCGCAATCAGCTCATTAAACACTTGATTAAACCCTGCCTCCTTAAAATGGTCGGCATTAATGCCGATGCAAAACAACGCCCCCTCTTTTGCTATATCAAGTAATGATATTAAAGCGAGCGGACCCAGATGACCAAAAGTGAATGTCCCCGCAGAAACCACTGCACCATAGTCACATGGCATTCCTTCCACACCATCAAGTAAATCGACTTCATAGCAAGCACGATAAATTGTTTTTCCGCGAGCAATAGTTAGCATCTCAGCGGAAATATCAAACCCGTCTATCTGCTTATCAGGCAGTTGAAGTGCAGCAGCGACCAGACCTGTGCCGCAGCCAACATCTGCAACCGGAACATCCTCTGGCTGCTGATGCGACTGATACACCTGTGCAAGCACATCCGGATAGCTATAACCCATCCGCCCGGCAAACTGCACATCGTAAATTCCAGCAAACTCTTTATAGTATTCAATATTGTCAGCAGCGGTGCGCAACGAATAGGCACCTCTTAACAGCTTCTCTGCTCTTTTAATTTCATCTGTCACTGTTTTCCCCGCTAAGAATAATTCATATGCCTACAATGATAATTCAGAGACTAACCACGGCTGTCCATAACCTCGTTTAAACACTTCATCATTTCTGCTGAATGATGGTTCCTCATGAATAACACGCGCCCCTCGAATTATTGCACGGCGGATATCAAGGTTGATTTGATCACTCTGAGCGCTTAAATTCCCGGTCAAGCAGATAGGAGGAACCGTTGCTTGCAGTAAACTGAGAACACATTAACAAAAATAACAGACCCTGAGGCAGATACGATTGTTGCGCATCACCAGGGCCGTAAAATTAAAAAAGTGTCGCATCTATAGAAAACAGTCATACAACGCACAGTGTTCTGTAAAAATTCGTAACACCAAACCGCACATGCGGCGTTGCCCTTGAATTACTGAATCCATGGCACAAGTGTTATTCTCACCGTCTGTTTTACTTTATGTCTAATGCCCACAGGATACAGACAGAATTATTAGGTAGCTTTACCATCATGAAAAATAAATGGTCATCGGAAAACGTAAAACGAGCCCAGCAATGGTTAGTCGCTCAATGGCCCGACCTGTTTACTCCGGGTCCGGATCTAAAGCCATTGTCGTTAAAAATCCATAAAGAGATTCTGGAGTACCGCTCAGACAACCCGGAAATTTCGCGTCGCACCCTGGACGAAGCACTAAAGCGCCACACTAGCAGCTTCGGTTATCTCTATGGTATATCCAAATCAACGCACCGCCATAATTTGAATGGCGAAGCCGTCGAGCCGATCAGCAAGGAGAACCGCAACTGGGCACTTAAAACTTTGCGGACGATGCAAAAGCTCTCTCAGAAAACAAATCGATCCAAAGCGATGGCAAAAAAGATCAATCGCACACCGGTCCGCGCAGAAAATAGAAGGCCTCAACTGTCTGCAACCACCAGTGCAAAAACAACCCAGATTCGTTACAAGCGACCAAAGCGTCGAATCGTTGCAGTACCATCGGCCATAGTTGGTGAGAACGCAATCGCCTCATAGCAGAGGTTCATGCAAGCGGACCAGTGAGTTCTCCCATCGGGGGACAACTCACCAACCTATCACAACTCGCGTCTGTACTTTGGTATCGCCCAGCATCTTTTTTCCGACGTCGTCCCCGCGCAATATTCGGTGACAAAGATTCCCGAATTCCATTCACACCATCGTGAATAATCTGTAGAGTATCCTTGAGGAAAAACCGCATGGCGCCCTACCGCCTGCGGCCACCAAAGATAAAACCCGGATACACTCGGCAAGGTTCACGATGAGCAACACCCAAAACATCAGTATCGATCCAGCAACCCTGGAAAAACTACAGTCGGAAATTAAATCCCATAATCTAAAATATCTCGTACCCAGCTACGTCGATATGCATGGTATCCCCAAGGCTAAGATGGTGCCCGTGAGCTACCTTGAACGCATGCTTGGAGGCTCAGAGCTTTTTACTGGTGCAGCGCTGGACGGCGTTCCGCAAAATATGGCAGATGATGAAGTAGGTGCAGTACCTGACCCGGAGTCTTTTATGGTGGTTCCGTGGCGTGACGACGTCGGTTGGTTTGCCAGTGATCTTTGGTATCAGGGGCAACCATTTGAACCTTGCAACAGAGGGATTCTAAAGCGAGTTTTAAAAAAAGCAGCAGATAAAGGTTACACCATCAATTGTGGTATCGAGGCGGAGTTCTTTGTTTTTAAAGATGACGGGGCCAACGAACCGAATGCCATAAGCGACTTACAGATTCTTGATAAACCAGCCTACGACAGTGTTCGCCTGATGGACAATCTTGATTCGTGGTTAGGCGAAACCGTTGACGCAATGAACAAACTGGGGTGGAGTGTTTATTCGTTCGATCATGAAGACGGGGTAGGTCAGTTTGAACTGGACTTCCAGTACACAGACGCGCTCAGCATGTCAGACCGATTTGTATTTCTGCGAGTAATGGTGAATGAGTTCGCGCGAAAGCATGGGTGTTTTGCTTCCTTCATGCCAAAGCCCTTCGCTGACAAAGCTGGCAGTGGTGCGCACTATAATATGTCTATTGCCGACACTTCTACCGGCGAGAATTTATTCAGCACCCAAAATGAAGATCCATACGGATTGGGCTTATCTGAACTCGGCTACCAATTCACCGCTGGTGTGATGAACCACCTACCCGCCATACTCGCACTGTCCGCACCTACCGTGAACAGCTATAAAAGGCTAATCATGAAAGGCAGCACCTCTGGTTACACTTGGGCGCCCTGCTTCACCTCATGGGGCGGTAACAATCGATCAAATACTATTCGCATCCCATCGGACGGCGCTCGTGTCGAACTACGCGCAGCGGACAGTGCCTGCAACCCCTATCTGGGAATGGCGTTGATGATTGCCGCGGGACTGGAGGGCATTGAACAATCGATGACACCGGCTCCGGCCAACACTGTGAATCTATTTGAACAGAGTGAAGAATATCGCCAAAGTCAAAATATCCAGTGGCTACCACGCAACCTGGATGAAGCTATCACCGCGCTCAAATCTGATCCATTGAGCCACAGCGTTCTGGGGGCTTCCATGCTGAAATCATGGGTAGACACCAAAAGAGAAGAGAATTTTGAATTTACCAACCACGTGAGTCGGTGGGAACGCGATCGCTATCTGCGGATGTTCTAACGATCTAGCCTGCATTATTGTTCAAGGCGAAAAGACAATTTGGCTTTAAGTACTATCAAGAACAGCGGTGAGGTCGCTCCCCACCGCTACCCTGCTTACTGATAAGTTGAACAAAACATAAGTGTTCTGTCCAAACGGCAGCAGCCTACCCGGTGGTGTGTTCCTGGCCCACTAAATTGTTTATCACCTTGATCACATTCTGATTGCTTCCGGCAACAGATCCGCTGGTAGTGTACTTACCATTGACCAGCATGGAAGGAACGCTGCGAATACCTGCACTCTGCGCCAGCTTCATTGCACGCCTGATACGCATATCTACTTCAAACGAATTCATCGTTTTCAAAAATAGTTCGCTATCTATGCCCAATGTACCTACCCATTCTGCAATAGCCTCCGGCTTATTTAACCTTTTTCTCTCAGTGTGAATGGCATGAAAAAATGCATCAAAGAATTTATCAGTCACATCCAGCACTTGCGAGGCATAGTACGCCTGTGAATGCGGCAACCAGCCAGGATTGAGTGGAGGCGCTTCTCTCACGAAATCTACATAGTCAGGCTTGGTTGCAGCCCATTCATTGATAGTTGGCTCGAATCTAAAGCAATGAGGACAGCCAAACCAGAAAAACTCAAGCACTTCGATCTTATCCGGGTTTGCCGTTGGAATGACTGTGTTAAGTTCATTATATCCCTGACTATTAGTTTGGCTGTAGGCCGTTCCACTGACGGCAAGCACCATACATAACAATGCAGTTTTAACTAATCGAAGCATAAGTTTTCCTTTAGAGTTTCGGGTTGATAGTTGGGTTTTAAAAAACAACTGAATATGCCGTCGCCATCGACAGCGTGTACGTTAAGTGATAACCGGCCACCAAAGTTAAGGCAACACAGAATGCGACTTTGCCAGAGCATAAACCACATCATTTTCCTGCCACAACTTTACCTCAACACCAGACACATCTTCAGGCTTACTAACCATCTCGTTAAGGTTACTCGCGACTGGTGTAATAAACAGACTGTATCGTTCGTTGGTACCTGGATCAGCAAACTTGAGGTGCGCAGCAAGGTTTCCACTAATAGTACAATACCTTCCACCTATCAATGCAAGCCTTTCATACAACCCCCCTTCGGGCAGTACCAGATCAAACGGTAGTTTTTCTAAACTGGCCTGCAGTGAAGGAATAGTCTGCGCTTCAACATCTACTTGCAAGCGTGTCGCATGATTCATCGCAGCCTCCTGAAGCGCAACCTCAATTCTCTGGCTATGCAATGACCGCTGGTGCAGCGTGCCCGCTAAAACAACAATTAGCATCGCTGCGACCGCAAAGGCAGGATACTTTCGCCGCCACCTGGTGCGTTCCGACTGAGTCAGAATCGCCTGCATTTTGCTACTGTACAGGGTCTTGGACTGATAGTAATCATTTACACTTTGGTCAAGCTTTGTCATTTGCGCTTTCCCCCGGTGATCAACTCAACAACGGTCGCTTTGCCACTATGTGATTCCGGGGTCTTGCGATTAGCAACCACCCACTTTCGTAACTTTCCCTTGGCACGATAAACCAGGCTTAGAACCGTACCGCGCGTACTTTCGATCATCTGCGCTACTTCATCAGCGGTGTAGCCTTCTACCACCGACAAATACAGAGCCTCACGTTCAACATCACGGAGTTGATCAATCACCAATTCGATCTCATCCGCGTTCATCACGGTGTCTTCGACACTGTGGTGCGAATTGTGATCGTTCAGATACTCAACCTGATTTTCGTCAAAATCGCTAAACGGCACTTTGCGCCGCCGGCGGTATTGATCGATATACAAGTTGCGGATAGTGCGGAACAGCAAGGGCTTATCGCTACATTTTCCATAACGCCGATCCAGCCGGATCCACGCGTCGTGCACCAAATCTTCCGCATCCTGCTGATTTGCCGACAACGATAGCGCGTAGCGGTAACCGGCATTTAGAAACTCGATATCAACCACACTAGAAGATCCAGCCATCAACAAACCCTCCACACGGCGTTGCCGAATCAGGGTTCGCCCATCCATTATTGGCAATAAATTCAATCACTTTGAAGATGTTCTGTGGCAAAACGATACCCGATTAAGCTGGAATTAGCGCCCTTCATACAGACACAACGATTGCTTGATATCTTTGATTGCAAACCGAGGGATTAGTTCGGGCTGAAAACCAGGCCGCGCAACTAGCCGTGGACAAGCTGCAAAGTACCACCTCGGCATAAAAAAATTGACCCTGATATTCCAACCCGCCCGTCTTGCAGAGGTCAAACAGCATGACACTGTGAATATAGGTTCTGTAACTATTCAAAGGCGTCTGTCATCCTCATGAGGCAGGAGTTCACGCGGAACAAAAATGGGGATTTACGGACAACACAGCCCACAGATGCGACAGGTGTGCGGCGAATACTGAAAATCCCTGCCGGGTAAAAAAGCAGTTGCCGCTGAGGCCTACGAATATACCGGCAAAGGCTAAAACGAAGATCCCGGCTGGCTTAGAAATTCAATTTCCGCAACAGTAGAAGACCGCCCGAGAATCTTGTTACGGTGGGGGTAACGCCCGAAGGTCTCTATGATTTTTCGGTGTCTCATTTCAAAGTCAAGATTTCCGTCACGCCCCAGCCTGGTAAATAAATCGACTGCCTGATCATGAATCAGAAGTGACTCACTGTGCATATAAGGCATATATAGAAAAACCCTGTGCTCTGGCTCTAACTGTTGATCCAGCTGCAATGATACCGCCTCCTGCGCCAGCACCAGTGCCATTGGATCAGAGCTAAACGCCCTGGGCGTATCACGAAAAACATTGCGACTGAACTGATCAAGTACAATGATTTCGGCCAGCCGCCCTTGCGCACTATTTCGCCACGTAAAAAGCTCAGCCCGTGACGCACGATTAATTAGCGGACCAAACCGAGTGGTTAAAAGCTGATCAAACGCCTTGTTCTTTTTAAACCTGCTTTTCGGTTCAATTTCAGAAAACCAAAAATCAATGATCTCTTCCGGACCAATAGCCAAACGAAAGTTCCTCGAGTGTTTTTACCGCATTATTCACGAGGCGACGAGTAAATTTCAACGAAATATCAATGTTCATGGCTTTGAATTTTTCCACCACCATATATTTTATTAAAACCCGCAACCTGTAAATCCATTACATAGTGGCTCCAACTTGCCACGGTACAAACTCATGATCCCCAAGACC